>JAPLCX010000114.1 GCA_026392035.1 Candidatus Auribacterota bacterium
CGAAAAATCCGCTGAACCTTTCAAATGGAAGTTCACCCGTCAGGATCTCAAACGATTACTCGACAAACTATCTCTTTGTTCACAGAAAGAAAAGGCCGCATAAATAATACGTCACCGAACTTATGATCCAGAGCACTAAGCCTGGTGTGTTCCGCCAGCCGGAGCAATCACGCGCGGCGATGGTGAAGCGCTATTCCCTCCTCCGCTCACGATTGAAACGCCTGGGCGGCCTGGGTGGTTGCTCCTCTTCCACGTCACCACCCTCCAGCAAGGCCTTGCGGCTGAGATTGATTCGCCCCTGCTCGTCTACATCCGTGACCTTCACCATGACCTCATCGCCGATGTTGAGGACATCCGTGACCTTTGCGACGCGGTAGTTGGCGAGCTTGGAGATATGCACCAGACCCTCTTTGCCCGGCATGATCTCCACGAACGCGCCGAAGTCAAGGACGTTCTTGACGATCCCACGGTACACCTTCCCCACCTCGACGTCGGCGGTGCGCATCGTCACCTCATCGACCGCCTTTTTGAGGTTCTCTTCGCTGTTCGAGGAGATGCTTACCGTGCCGTCATCGTCCACATCGATTTCCACGCCGGTGTCCTGGCAGATTTTTTTGATCGTCTTGCCCTTGGGTCCGATGAGGAGCCCGATCTTGTCCGGCGCGATCTTCAGTTTGACGATGCGCGGCGCGTACTTCGATACCTCCGGCCGCGGCGTGTCGATCACCGCGTCCATTGTATCCAGTATGGCAAGCCGTCCTATCCGCGCCTTCTCAAGAGCCTCCCTGAGGACCGCCGCTGGTATCCCCTCGATTTTGCTGTCCAGCTGGAAGGCGGTGATCCCTTTTCTCGTGCCGGCCACCTTAAAATCCATGTCGCCGCAGGCATCCTCGGAGCCGAGGATATCGCTCAGGATGACGGCCCTGTCGCCCTCGTGCACCAGCCCCATCGCGATCCCCGCGACCGCCATCGGGATCGGCACTCCCGCATCCATGAGCGCGAGGCTTCCCCCGCACACGGAGGCCATCGAGGATGACCCGTTGGATTCCAGGATGTCTGAAACAATCCTCACGGTATAGGTGTAATCCTTCGGCACGACCGCGAGGAGCGCGCGCTCGGCGAGGTTGCCGTGGCCGATTTCCCTCCTCGCGGGGCCGCGCACCGGCCTGACCTCTCCCACGCTGAACGGCGGGAAATTATAGTGCAGCATGAAGCTCTTGCTGCTCTCCCCCTCGTAGGCTTCCAGGCGCTGGGCGTCAGCGGTCGTCCCGAGTGTCGTGATCGCCAAAGCCTGTGTCTCGCCTCGGGTGAAGAGCGCGCTGCCGTGCGTGCGCGGCAGTATCCCTACCTCGCAGCTGATGGCGCGTATCTCATCGACGCCCCTGCCGTCCGCGCGCAACCCCTTCCGGAGGATGAGCTCCCGCACCTTCTTCCTTTCCGCCTCTCCGAAAAGCGATGCGAGCGCGGCCTCGTCGGCCTCGGGGAACTGTTCCCTGATCTTCACGCACATCTCCTGGAAGAGCTTTCCCAGTCCCCGTTCCCTCTCCTTCTTGCCCCTGACCACCACGGCGCGCTCGAGCGCATGCTCAAGAAACGCGTCAACCGCGCCCCTCAACGCCTCGTCAACCGGCGGCTCCTCGCACGCCTCCTTCTGTGCGCCGGCCTTCGCGAGGAGCTCCTTCTGGATCGCCGTGATTGACCTGATACGCTCATGGGCCAACGAGAGGGCCTCGATCATGTCCGCCTCCGGCATTTCACGCGCGCTCCCCTCAACCATGATGATGGCCTCGTCAGTTCCCGCGACCACAAGATCCAGGTCGCTCTGGTCCAGCTCCGCGTAGGTCGGATTGATGATCCATGCACCGCCGATCCTGCCGATCCTCACGCACCCCACCGGCGTCGTAATCGGCAGCGCCGACAGCAGACAGGCGGTCGCCCCACCCAGCACTGAGAGGATATCCGGATCATTTTCGTCATCAGCGGAGAGGACCGCGTTCATGATCTGCACCTCCCGCCTGAATCCATCGGGGAAGAGCGGCCTGAGGGGCCTGTCGGTGAGGCGCATGGTGAGGATTTCTTTCTCCGTGGGCCTCCCCTCCCTCTTGATGTAGCCGCCGGGGAACATGCCGGCCGCGGACATCTTTTCTCTATAATCAACGGTGAGCGGGAAGAAATCGATCCCCTCCCGATCCTTGGGGGCAACCGTCACCGCGCACAGCACCACGGTATCCCCGTACCGAACGGTGCACGCCCCGTGCGCCTGCTTCGCGAGTTTGCCGGTTTCAATGATCAGCTCCTTCCCGTTAATCTCCGTGCTCACTCTATGTATCATGACAATACCACGCTCCTCTCTGCGGTCGAGGGAAGAGAATTCAACGCTACGCACCATCCATCTCCGGATGGCGCACCCCGCGCTCAATCCTCGACCCTCAACCATCGGTTATGCTCGTTACTTCCTGAGATCCAATTTTTTGATTACCCCCCGATAACGCTCCTCGTTGCTCCGCTGAAGGTAATCGAGGAGTTTCCGCCGCGTGGCCACGAGGCGCAGAAGTCCCCGGCGCGAGTGGTGGTCCTTCTTGTGCGCCTTGAGATGCTCGGCGAGATCATTGATCCTCGCGGTGAGCAGCGCGACCTGGACATCGGCTGAGCCGGTATCCTTATCGTGCAACCGGAACTCCTTCATCAGCACTCCCTTTTTATCTCTGTCGAGCGCCATTGGCATACCTCCATTTTTCTCCCCTCTCCACGCGAGCCGTCGGCGACTCGGCAAGCCTAGAAGGGGGTTTAACTACCGTGAGAAGGGGGAAGGGTTACGCAGTGCCCTTCCACCTCTCCTCTATTCCCTTACCCCTTGTCACTTATCCCTGATTATTATGCAGCATTCCCCTCGCAATTTCAATGTCGCATCTCACCTGCGCTGCCAGCGCCTCCGTGCCGGGAAAGTCTCTCTCTTCGCGGATCAATTCCCCCACGACGATCTCGAGAATCTCTCCGTAGATAGATCCACGCAGGGCGAAGAGATGCACCTCGACACCCCCGCGGCGATCAATGTTGAGGACGCCGTCATAGCGGCTCTCTCCGAGAAACGCGCGGGCCGCATAGACGCCCGGAGGGGGAACCAGCACCCCCTCCACGGACACATTTGCGGTGGGGACCCCCCATTCCCTCCCCAGCGCTTTTCCCCTCACCACCGTGCCACAGATGGAGTACGGCCGTCCCAGGAAACGCGAAGCTGACGCGATATCGCCGCGCCCCACCATCTCGCGGATTGCCGTCGAGCTGACGGGCACGCCGCCTATCATCACCCCCTCCACCACCTCCACCGAAAAACCATGCGCCATCCCGAGCCTCCGGAGAAGTTCCGCATCCCCGCTCCTTCGGGCGCCGAATACAAACTGCGGCCCGACGCAGATCATGCGGAGGTCCATTGTGGAGACGAGATGGTTGACAACGAATGCCGCCGCATCTTCCCCTGCCATCTGCCGACTGAACGGGAGGACGATGCAGATATCGAGCCCCGTCCCGCCCAGGAGCCTGATCCTGTGTTCGGGTGAGGTCAACAGGAGGAGCGGCTCCTCACCGCCGAGCACCTGGCGCGGATGCGGGTGGAATGTAAGCAGCGCCGCCGTGCCTCGCACGCGCCTCGATTGGGACACGAGCGTCTCGATCACTCTCCTGTGCCCCAGGTGGACGCCATCGAAAACCCCCATCGTCAACACGACGGCGGGCGCGTTACGCACCTCCCCGGAATCAAGACCGCTGACAACCTTCATAATACACCCACAACGGTTTTAACCGCGGATCAACACGGATTATTTGCAAACCACTGAAGCCACTGAAATGGTGCAGAAATGACAAATACCAAAGCACAAATGACACATAAATGCCAAATACCAAACGACAAATGTCAAAACACAATGAGGTTTTGTCATTTGAATTTTGTCATTGGTGGTTTAAGTGTCCTCAGTGGTCATTCCCGATAATCCATACTCCGACTCCGTGCTCTCCGTGCCTCCGTGGTGAAACTTCTATCACACAATCCGCGGTTTCAACCTTTTTCAGCGACAGGCACGAGTTTTTGCTCAAGCTCCTCCGGAGACATGCGGAGCACCTCATCGAGCCGCACTGCCGCCTCCAGGGAATACTCCCCCACGCGCGTTCTCACCAGGTGTTTCAGGTGGGCGCCGCAGCCGAGCGCACTGCCGATGTCCGCACACAACGTCCGCACGTACGCTCCTTTTGAGCAGACGAGCCGCAGCTGCACCTCCGGGCCCGCGAAACCGCAGAGCTCAAGCTCATGGACGCAAATGGGCCGCGCCTTCCGGGGGACAACCATCCCCCGCCGCGCCAGCCTGTAGAGCGGCTGCCCATGGTGCTTCAATGCCGAATGCATGGGGGGTGTCTGCTCCTGCTGCCCCTTGAAGCCTTCGAGCGCCGCGCGGATCGTTTCACTCGTGACGCCGCTCCACTCCTTCCGCTCCAGAACCTTCCCCTCGGCGTCCTGTGAATCCGTGGTCACTCCGAGCACCATCACCGCACGGTACTCTTTGTCATGGGCCATGACGGTGCCCAGGCGCCGCGTCGCCTCCCTGCCCAGGCCGAGGACCAGCACCCCTTCGGCCATCGGGTCGAGCGTACCGGCATGCCCTGTCTTCCGATACCCGAACCGGCGCCTCACATGCGCCACCACGTCATGCGACGTCATCCCGGCTGATTTATTCACCACCAGGAATCCGCTCGGCCTCTCGCGCACTGGCGATCGCTCCCCTGACATCTTCGAGCAGCCTACCCTCGACGCACCGCGGCTCGCCCTGGATCATTGCGCCTGCGGCTGCCGGGTGCCCCCCGCCGCCGTACCTTCCTGCGATCTCGTCCACATTGATATGCCCGCCCCTCGATCTCAAACTGACGCGCACGCTCTTGTGGTCCGGCGCCTCCTCAAAGAGCACCGCCACCTTCACGCCGGCGAGGTCGCGCGCGTAATTGATGAACCCCTCTGCTTCTTCGGGGAGCGCGCCGCTCTTCTCGTACATCTCAGCGGTGATCCGCAGGCACGCGAGCACGCCCCCCTCCTCAATGCTCAGCGTGTCCAACACCTGCCCGAGGAACCTCATTTTCTCCGGACGGTTCTGGGCGTATATTTTCTCCGCCACCTCCTCTGGGGACAATCCACGCTGGAGCAGCTCGCCGGCGAGGCGGTGGGTGAAGGGCGTCGTGTTGCTGTAGCAGAACCGGCCCGTGTCAGTGACAATCCCCGCGTAGAGGCAGGTCGCGATAGCGCGGTCGATCGTCACCCTCAACTCCCCCAGCAGGAGGTAGATCAATTCCGCGGTCGCCGCCGCCCCCGGGTCAACCCAATTGTGGGTGCCCCAGGAGGTGTTGCTCTGGTGATGATCGATGTTCACCACCACCGGCATGGAGCTCACACGTCCAGCGATCCAGCCCAGTCTCTCCGGCCGCGGCGTGTCCAGGACAATGGCCGCGCCTGACAGATGCGTTGGCGATTCCCCGGAATGGATACCGGCGCTCCCCGGCAGGAAAAGACAGTTGTTCGGGACCCTGTCCGGCAGCCACATCTCGGTTCTGCGATTGAGCCGCGTGAGCGCATGGTAGAGGGCGAGCTGCGATCCGACGCAGTCCGCGTCGGGCCTCATGTGGCCGCAGATCACAAAGGATTCATGAGCCCGCAGCAACCGGGCGATGGCGCGGGGCGGGCGTTTCTCAGCCATGTTCCTTTTCAGCCTCAATCTTATTCAGTAGTTCGATGATACGGAAACCCTGGTCCACGGAATCGTCCAGGGCGAACTCGATGCGGGGGAGCGACCTCATTTTAATCCGGGCGCCCAGGATCCTCTGAATATAACCGGACGCGCTCGCGACTCCGCTCATCGTCCTCTCTTTCGCTTCTGCGTCTCCCATGACGCTGATGAACGCCTTGGCGTGCCCCAGATCAGCGCTCACCTTGACCCTCGTCACCGTGACAAAACCGATGCGCGGATCCTTCAGCTCCTGCTGGAGGACCGTGCTGAGCTCCTCCTTCAAGAGCTGCTCAACCCGTACGACCCTTCTCTCGCCCATCGCTTCTCCTCTTATACGTAATAATCACAGATAAACACAGATATGTGTTGTGAAACAGGATGCACGCAGATACACACAGATAGGAATACGGTTAAAAATTCAAAGTTGCGGGCTTGCAGTGACATTGCTTCTTTGAACGTTTGGTCTTAAATCTCTGGTCGTAGTATTCATCCGTGTTCATCTGTGGTTAAAAATTAATTTCCGTAGTTGGTTTTAGAGCATTTGTATTTGATAATCCAGCAGCACCGCATCCCCTCGCCCCTCCACATACTTCACCATGGACTCGAGGATCCGGTGGGCATGGGTGCGGTCAACGCTGACCACGGCCGCCGCGAGCTGCGCCGCGCACCAGCGGTCATGCGCCGAACCTGTTGTGAACGCAATCCTTCAGCGAGCGGAGCACCATCCGCTTGTCCTTGAGCGAATGATTCCCCGGCATGCTCAACTCTATTTCAAGAAGTCCAATGACCATGACTGCAGCCGAAAGTGTAAGGTGTAAAGCGAAAGGAGCAGGAGGGGATGTTTACATCGTCTTTCGGCACGGTGCACTATTTACAGGAATAACACAATCGGGGGGATTGATTTCCCTTGTATCATCTTACCTCTTTCATCTCACGTCTTACAGATCGCATCACAATTTCTGCGGAATCTTCTCCATCTTAAAAACCTCTATGATGTCGCCCTCCTGAATGTCGGTGAGATTGGCGAGGCGTATGCCGCACTCCATCCCGCTCTTCGCTTCCTTCACGGGGTCCTTGAAGCGCCTGATCGATGAGATCTCCCCTTCCTGGACGATCTTATCTCCGCGGATCACGCGTGCCCGCGCGTTCTCAACGACTTTCCCCTCGATGACAACGCTGCCCGCGACCGGTTCGCCCTTTGCGGCGCGGAAGAGCTGCTTTACCTCGGCGCGCCCCACGATCGTCTCCTTGATCGCAGGTTCCAGCAATCCCTCCAGCGCCTTCCGCACATCCTCGATGACCTTGTAGATCACGTCGTAGAGTTTGATCTCCACGTTCTCCTTGCGGCTCAGCTCCTTGGCGCCAAGATCAATGCGCGTGTGGAAACCGATGGCCACCGCGTCCGAGGCGGAAGCGAGCATGATGTCGTTCTCATTGACATCGCCGACCGCGCACCTGATGATATTCACGGAGACCTTCTCGTTCCCCATTGTCTTCAGCGCATCCCTCAGCGCCTCCACAGATCCCTGGACATCCCCCTTCAGGATGAGGTCGAGTTCCTTGACCTTCCCGGCGGCGATCTTGGAATAGAGCTCCTCGAGCGTCATCTTCGCCGTTTCTCTCACCCCTGAGGCTCCTCGCTCCATGCGGAGTGACTCAGCCATTCTCTTCGCCTCCCGCTCGCTCTCGACAACCCTGAGCTCCTCGCCGGGCTGCGGCACCCCATTGAGCCCCAGGACCTCCACAGGCTTCGCGGGCCCGCCCTCCCGCACCCGCTCGCCACGATAATTAAACAGGGCCTTTATCTTCCCTGAGCAGACGCCGCACACGATCGGGTCTCCCATGCGGAGCGTGCCCTTCCTGACCAGTGCGGTCGCCACCGCCCCGCGCTCCTTGTCCATCTTCGCCTCGATGATCACCCCCCGGGCGGGCGCGGTCGGGCTCGCCTTGAGCTCCATCATCTCCGCCTGGAGGATGATCATCTCCAGGAGATGATCGAGTCCCTGCTTGGTGATCGCCGAGACATCGCAGCAGATTGTCTGCCCGCCGTATTCCTCGGGGGCGAGCTCGAGCTCCATCAGCTGCCTCCTCACCTTTTCCGGCGAGGCTCCGGGCTTGTCGATCTTGTTTATCGCCACGACAATGGGCACCTTGGCCGCCCGCGCATGGTCAATCGCCTCACGCGTCTGGGGCATCACCCCATCGTCCGCAGCCACCACGAGCACGGCGATATCGGTGACATTGGCGCCGCGGGCCCGCATCGCCGTGAAGGTCTCATGGCCCGGCGTGTCCAGGAATGTGATCCTCCCCTTTTCCAGCTCGACCTCGTACGCCCCTATGTGCTGGGTGATGCCGCCTGCCTCCTGGGACACCACCTTTGTTTCGCGGATCGCGTCGAGGAGCGAGGTCTTCCCGTGGTCAATGTGGCCCATGAATGTCACCACGGGAGCCCTCGGCGCGCGGTCTCTCTCCTCTTCAGCTGCCGCCGCAGCGGCGGCATCCGGTTCCCTGACCAGCTCAACTTCGCGGCCGTATTCATGGGCGATGATTTCCACCGTTTCGGCGTCGAGATTCTGGTTGATCGTGGCCATGACGCCAAATTTCATCAGGGTGCGGATGAGATCTTCCGATTTGATGTGGAAAATCTCACCCATCTTCCGCACGTTCACCGGAAGCGCCACCGTGATTTTCTCAGCAACGGGACAGGGAGCACCCCCCGCGACGGGAGGAGGAGGCGGCGCCTTTTCGGGATGAACGGCCTTTTTCGCTGCGGCGGCGGGCGCCGTGGCAACGGGCGGGGTCGCCGGCGGTTTTGCTTTCCGAGGTGCGGATTCCGCCGCACGGGCAGCTTTCTTAGCCTTCGGTTTCGCCGGGGGCTTCGCGCCGGCCGCTGGAGCGGCTTTCCGCTTCACCTCTTTTTTTGAAGAAGGCCGCACCTCTTCCCGCAATTTCGCGGCAACATCTTCCTCGATACTGCTCGAATGGCTCTTGACCTTGATTCCCATAACCGCAAGGCGGTCAATGAGCCCTTGAGCCTCTATGCCCAGCTCCCTGGCCAACGTATAAATTCGAACACCCACGGGCCACCCCCTTCACCTATTCAGCTTCTTTTACTTCTTCCTGCTGATCTGCTGTCGTTTCTTCGGGCGGCGCTTCCCCTTCTCCCTGCGCTCCATGCCCGTCACCGCGCGTGTCTTCTTGAGGCTCGCTCACGCCTGCCGGCGCCTCTCCAGCCGTGGATTCGCCCTCCGCAGGTTTCGGCTCTTCAGCGGGTGCGACGGTTTTCTTCGGGACTTCCTCTTTTCCTGCGACGCGGAAACCCGCGGCGGCCCTGACAATCTTACCCGCCGTTTTCTCGCCGATGCCGGCGATCTTCATAAGATCGTCGGACGTGGCCTTGCGGAGGGCGCCGAGCGATTTATAGCCGCTCTCAACCAGTGAACTGATGACCTTCCTGCCGAGCCCTTCAAGCTGATCGACGGGCACCTCAGCTTCCTTCACCTCGCGGTCCTTGTCGCTCGCCTTCTTGATGTCGATTTTCCAGCCCGTCAATCTCGACACGAGCCGTATACCCTGACCCTTCTTCCCCACGGCGAGCGAGAACTGGTCGTCGTCAACCATTATCTCCGCGCTCCCCTCCCCGAGCACCTTCACCTCTCGGGGCTTGGCGGGGCTGAGCGCGTTTGTGATGAATACCGCCGGGTCTTCGCTCCAGCGTATGATATCAACCCTTTCCCCGTTGAGCTCGTGGACCACATCCTTCACCCGCGCGCCCCTCATCCCCACGCACGCCCCCACTGGGTCGACCTTTTCCGTCTTCGAATGGACCGCGATCTTGGTGCGGAAGCCCGGATCACGGGCGACAGCCTTGATCTCCACCGTCCCCTCGCCGATCTCGGGCACCTCGAGTTCAAAGAGCTTCCGCACGAGCTCGGGATGGCTTCTCGACACCACGATCTCGGGGCCCTTGGGGCTATCCTTCACCTCGACGATGTACACCTTGAATCGCCGGTTGACGCCGTAGCTCTCCCTCGGGCACTGCTCGGCCTGGGGCAAAATCGCCTCCGCCTTGCCCAGGTCGAGGATGACGTTCCCGCGCTCGTACCTGCGCACCGCAGCGGTGATGATCTCCCCGGCGCGGTCCTTGTAGTCGTTGAACACGATCTTGTGCTCGGCTTCCTTGATGCGCTGGATGATCACCTGCTTGGCGGTCTGCGCAGCGATGCGCCCGAAGTCCTTCACCCGGATTTCCCGGCGAATCGTGTCGCCGATCTTCGCGTCGGGATTGATCTCCCTGGCGCTGGCGAGCGTGATCTCCTCTTCAGGTGCTTTCACCTCGTCCACGACAGTGACGTCGCAGCAGGCTTTGATCCTGCCGGTCTCCCTCTCTATTTCAACGCTCAGGTTCTTCACCTGGCCGGCGCTCTTCCTGGCAGCCGACAGCAGCGAACTCTCAACAGCCTCGATCAGGACGTCCCTGCTGATACCCCTCTCCCGCTCAAGGTATTCAAAACCGGCAAGCAATTCGCCATTCATCACGTCCCCCTGCTATCTCGAATTTATAAACCACTGAACCTGCCTGCCGGCAGGGACACTGATTCCACAGAGTCAGTGTTCCTTACAGCGGCCTCCGTGCCTCCAGTGGTTTCATTTTGTCTTCAGTCAATCACCAAAAAAAAGAGTGGGAAATTCCCACTCCGTAGAAGCGCACTCCATGGAAGCGCGACGTAGTTCTAGTATAGATTATAATAAAGTCAAGGCGCCGTCAAGCAGGAAAGTATTATATTCCTTGACAGATGATGCAGATATAAGTGCGGGCTTTTTACTAATTGATACCACACAGGTGAAGTTTTATATACAGCCGATGCGATGGGAAAGGCAAATCTTTCCAACAAGCATCTTAACAAGTTGCAATAAAACTCGCGGCGGGATTAAAAAATCAGTAGCTGCCCACGAGCATGCCCGTGGAAATCCGCCCCTTCGTGGACTATTAAAGGAACGCCGTTCATGCTCTCTGTCAATAGTCGAGAGCTAGCCCTGACTTGTCCTACAACACAGAGCGTTGACAATTATTGATGTAGTGAGGCTATCCTTCAAAACGGCGCAGGATGGACACCGAAAAATATGTCTTGAGTTTCGTTGCTCAAGCAGGTGACCATGAGGTCGGTCCCCCCGATAAAGAAGGCTCAATTGACTACTGCCTGCGCCTTATCAAACGTGATCACATAGAGGCTCCCAGGCCCCAGCTCTTGGAGGCTCGATACCGGCGGGATCTTCCCCGCCTCCACCGTCACCACATAGAAGCACACCGTGGCCCCCGCCATGGAGAGAGGAATCTTCGCCCCGGGCTTGATGGTCACGGAGTAGGGGGCGGCATAGCCCGGAACGTTCCGGTAGAGCGGCTGTATCCCGGGCACGACCTTGCCGTCCAAGAAGATCGTGTACGGCCCGTATGGCGTGTCAGCGATGAAGTACAGATCGAACGTCCGGGTAATGTCCTGCGTCAGGGAGAGGTCGAGAGTGAACTGCTCGCCCGCTTTGAGCGGCCCCGGCTTGATCCAGAGGGGGGACACGGGTGTTTGAGTGGGCGTGGCAGTCGGCGTCAGTGTGGGGATCTCAGTCGGATTGCCTGTTGGTGTCACCGTCGGAGTGGGTGTCGGGGTATAAGCGAATTGATTGTACCGATCCGCTATCTCCGCAGCGCTTAGCGCCTCGTTACTGATTCTCGCTTCATCAACTACGCCTCTGAACGTCTCCTGGCATGCCCCAGCAGGATTCTGACCTATCCGCACCGGCATATCATTGGTCACGATAGCCCCTGAAGCGTTTGCAGAGTTATCGAGCTTGCCGTTCAGATAGATGCACTTGACCGCACCATCATAAGTCCCCGCTATATAGGCCCACTCATTCGGCTGCACGGCCGCAGTGGTGCATACATCCGGCTGCCCCCCGGTCTCAAAGCAGACATGCCCCGTATCGTCGAGAGCAAGGCCGTACAGCGTATAGGGGGCTACGCAGGCTGTGTGCGGCTTGTTCATGATCACTCCACCAGACACTATCTGATCAGGTTTGATCCACGCCTCGAGGGTCATTGCTCCCTTTATGTCCAGCGTGTTTGCGTCTGCTATGTCGACATACTCATTCGCCTCGTCAAATAGCAGCGCCTTCCCGTTAATCCCATCCGTCCACGTTGCCCCGGTGATCATTCCATCGTTCCCGAATGAACTCACATCGGCCGCGATAGATCCAATTCCTTCGTTGAATGGCCAGTATCCCATCACTCCGATAGGATAATTATCCGGATTATGAGGGTCAGTACCCCCAAGATATTCCTCGAGATTGCTATACCCATCCAGGTCCGGATCCTCCGCTGCATCATCGACGAGCGGGTTAAGGCTATTATCGACTTCCCACCCATCTGGCATCTGATCACCGTCTGTATCCGCCTTGTTCGGATCAGTATGGTAGGTATTGATTTCCTCCCCATCCTGAAGGCCATCATTATCACTATCGGGATTAGTTGGGTTCGTGCCATACTGATCAACTTCTTCTCCGTCCTTAAGACCATCCGCATCGGAATCCGGATTAGTAATCGATGTCCCAACCAGATACTCCGACAGATTGCTCAATCCGTCGCTATCTCCGTCGCTCTCTCCATCACTGGGATCATTTGGGTTAAGACCATGGGATTTCTCCCATACATCAGGGATGCCGTCCGAATCGGTATCACCTGCATTTTGATGTGCATAAGATGCCGGGCTTGAGGTGAAAACATTCCCTGCCGGATCAACACTTAATGCCCTAAACTCTGCTGTCTGTCCCATGGGAATAGAATCCTGGTTGAAATATTTATCCATCCCATCGGAGGTGATATTCACGCCCATAGTAATCCACTCAGTGTTGCCACTATACTTGAACTGATAATCCAGAGACCTAAGATCAGTCACGCCGGGTTGCTTTGCCACTGTGATGACTGGGAGCACATCCATGCCGCTTGAGGGGGCCCCTCGCAGTCCTGCTCCCTTGGCCCCGATGGATACATTAATGGCAGGAGCTGTCTTATCGTATTTCACTGTGGTGTATGGCGGATTAGTATCCGAGACATCCGCCGCATTAACTCCGACTGCCCTCAACTGATACTCACCGCTAATCCATTGCCCCGGCGCTGTGAATAACATCGAATAGTTATTGCCTGAAGACAGCGTCCCGACCTCTGTCCATGGAGCACTGGGGTCAGTGGTGGATTCTCTCCAGGCAAGTATTGCATGGTCGCAGCGGTCGCTTGGCTGGGCATTAATGCCGAATATCTCTCCTACTGTAGAAGAAGGGTCGGGCTTTGCAATAATTGCTGATGGAACCGGCTCAACGGCTAGATCCACAATGTCAGTTGTGTTCGCAGCGGTCACGCTTAGACCTGGAATTGTCTTCTTGAGATACACTCCGCCACCAGCGACCACATCCCAATTGCCTTCGGACAGATTGATCAACTTGAAATATCCTTTGGAATTACTCCTGCTCGAAGAAATAATAGTGTCGCCTTGCTTGGCTACTACCGGCACGTCTTGCAGCCCCACACCGTGAACATCATCCACAATACGCCCTCGAATGCTTCCTTTGTTAAGATGCTCTGGGAGAATAGCCAGTTTGATGTCCGGTGTCGTCCATGCAAGCAAGTTCCCTTTTGATGTAATATCATAATTCCCTCCCCAGATATTTACAGGAATGACCGTCCACCAAGGATTCGTACCTCCCCTATTGATCGACCACAAGGAATAGTATCCAATTGCCCAGTTGGCACACAAAGCAATGCGATTACAGCCAGGAATACTTTTAGGATGTAGTTCGACTAATGGATGATAAGTCTGTTGCGTTTTTCCAGTGCCGTCCTGACTCATTTCATAAATGTTACTCATATCCCAATTTTCTGCAACAGCATAGAGGATGCTTGATCCGGATTCTGAATATGTCGCTGATAATTCATCGGTCGGATTGTTCGTCAAAGCAATACTGGATCCCGGTCCTGTACATTTAAATATATTCCAATGCTCGCTTCCGTTTTCCACTACTGCATCACTATATATGAATTCCTGATTCAATGGATGTATCGAAGGGAAAGAATACCCAATGAGGCTTGAGTCACTGGAGATATTAGTTTGCCATGTGCTTAGATACGCTCCGTTGATATCGTACCATTTAAAGTCCAGCTTGTTGCTCGCATTTACTCCAGCACATATTAAATGAGTTGAATTCAGGTCAAAGGTCATCACGTTAGGGATATTCAAAAGAGTCGTTTGCCCTGATGATAGATCGAGTTTATAAAACCCATAGGTGGGACTGTTGGTCCTGTAATATAGATATTTATCGTCGGGCGAGAATGCCACCCATCCTTGTCCCCCGCTTGGAATGCTAATAGTCTCGTAGAGAACTGGAACATGGGTCGTGTAAGTAAATGGTTTAACAGTAGGCTGCCCCGGAGGCAGTATCTCAAGTCTGAACCAATATACTCCCAACGATACCGCCAAATCGTAGTTGTCGGTGGCGTGCCAAGTGACGCTATTTGCCCCCGAAGGCATGAGCTGATTTTCACACAGCGTTCGGACGAGCCTGTTTTGGCAGTCATATATTTTTGCCGTAACCCATGCGTCGGCGCTGAGCGCAAAGCCAAATGACGCCTCATCATTCACACCGTCACCGTCCAGCGTGATGGGGTTATTAATAGCCGGCCCCGATCCTGGGGAATATGTGAAATTCGATGCATACACCGAGGGCCACTCAATCGAGCGACTCCATAATTGATATCTGGTATCATCCTCGATAGTAGTTCTTATATAGTACATCCGACCGCCGTCTTTTGAAAAACAGCCGGAACAATCCCTGCGATTTTCAAATGTAATCTGAATAGGCGTCATTTCAGTAAATGGAAAAGCGGCGAAAATGTCTTCGTTTGGTCCGGAAATGTATTTTGTATAAAGGACTCTTGTATTATCGTGTGTGAGCATTGGGACTGCATAGCCGCACATCGCGTCTTCCGGCATATCCCATATGGGCACGAGACTCCCGGAATCCGCCCCAGATCCAAGATTCAGTTCGTAGATATGGGTATTATTGATAAGGTAATTCCCATCATCAGATAAAGAATAGTAATATGTACAGTCACCTATATCGACAGGGTATATATTCCTCTGCAGGTTGGTGCCTGTACGAGAAATCTGCCATATTGCATCGGTCGCCGAATCTTCATAGAAGATGATATTTTCGCCGTCAGGCAAAAATATGGGGTTGTATAAAGTACCAACAAGGCCATTGGCGTCCAGAATACGAGTGCAGCTCACCAGATTCCCGTCGGCGTTATATTCGCAGCGGAAGATTCCCCATTCACCGGTTTTAGATCTGTATCCCATAAATGTAAATTCACGGCGGGTCGGGGAAAAAGATAATGAATAAGGAGGATTTACGGTCGGATTGGTGGGTGCGTCATCAAAGAATCTGTGGAAATTAGTCCCGTCTGGTTTCATCAGATAAATGCCCTTCATAGAACCCGTCTCATAGTAACAACTGACCATGCCGTCATATTGAGACACTCTGGGCGATGATACTCTGGCATTTGCATCAGTGAAAGAGCTATGCTGAGTCAGACCGGATCCCGAGAGCGGCCTTATACCCATGTCAGTTGTCTGGCAGGCCTTAACAGAGTTGCCTGTCGCGGCAAATGTTTGCCCGTTCTTTTCACCGCGCACCTGGTAGGATCCAGCCGTCAAACCATCGATCTTGAATGCTCCCGTGGAATCGCTATAGGTGGAGCCAGAATCCTTTTCTGAGGATGCTTGGACAAGCGCTCCCTCAACCGGATTCACACCGGTTTCGTCGTAAACGGAGCCGATTATTGTCCCCTTCCCGGCCAGCACCGCATAGTTAAATACCATCTCATTGTTTGCTGTATTGCTTTCACCTGGGATAGGATTAACCCCAACCCGTAACTCATAATTTTGAGCGTTATCTGAAATCGGAACATGCCATTCAAAAGCAGCTGCCCCGCTTCGCGTCATCCCCGGCTCCACCATAGGCACGGTGACATGGCTTTGCTCTGCTCCATTGACCTTAAAATAGGCATAACAGTTTGTCAGCAGTTCAGTGCCCAGATTTTTCAAGGCAGGACGTATGGGTATCCTCTGGTCACAGATTGCAGAATCAGGCATTTCGCAACGGCTCACTGCGATATCCTTATTGGACGCAACATTAGCAGTAAATGTACCTGCGGTTGGATACCTAAAATTGTTGTTTTGACCGTCTGTGAATTCATACCAGTAATTCGTGTTCAGGCGAGTAACGAATGCTTTGGCTTCGTATAGTGCTCCCAAGCTCGGATTTCCACTCACAGGCTGCATATCATAAGGAGCTGTCACACCTGCAAAACGCAATTGTGCTTTGTTAATTTTCAGACTATATGGGTTTCTATACCAGACGCGGAATGTGCGCGTTTCTGATTTGTTAGAAGTTTGCGGAAGGACAGATTAATTATAAAGGACAGGATCTACAAGGAGGGTATGCGCTCCGGTCTCAGGCTGCCTTTTTTCATGAAGCCCTGTGGCGAACTCAAAATAATATGAGACCGTCGAGCCAGGATTGTAATGCGTACGATCGGAGAAATAATATTCAACACCATCTTTATAATTACCCTTTGGCTCCCGTGACATAGCATGAGGAACACCATTGATAACGACATTTGCTTTCCCACAGGGATTTATGCCAGAGACATTCGCATATTGGACATAATAGTTGTGATAATCGAAAAAGGAATTGCCGGGATTAGGATACACACGCTCATATTTTAAGCTGATCGGATTCAGGCCTTGGCCAATAACTATCGACGCCGAATTAGATATTGGCCCCTCATTACCCTCGTCATCAAATGCTTTAACGGCAAAATAATACGGATTACCAAAATCAAGTTGCTTTGTAGGTACTATTGAAACTGCCGCCCCTCCTGGATATGGCCCCGTCCAGGCGAGATCATCGGCCTCGTTCCAGTTTGCCTCGGTAATGGGCGATCTGCTGTATTTGATCTGGTGCCTGCTTATTCCTTTGGCACCTCCATCATCATATGGAGCAGTCCATGTTAGCCTTACGTTTGTATAATCAGTTACATGAGCTTCTAGATTAAGAATTTCGCCAGGGTTAAAATATTGGTTCACAAGACACATTTGAAAATATGGAGCTCCTTGAATATCTTTTGCATATTCTCCAAGATAGCTACTAGAATTATCCCTGCCATTCACAATTCTCGTCGCAAAGGCCTTGAACGAATTACTCAAATTCTGTGAGTCTAGAAGGCCCTTTTCCTGGGCGGCCTTCCAGATATAATAAAATATAGTCGAACCATGTATGCTAAGTTCCCGGCCTCTTAATACTAAATCGCCTAATTGTCTGGAACTATCATCTGCGGAATAATATTTCGCCCAGTTGATAGGCACAGGGCCAGCCATCTTTCCGAATGGATAGTTCAAAAAAGCGAATGCTATATCCGAACCAGCATCTATACCTTGAGATATAGGATTTAAATTATTGAGGTATATCTCATCCCACCATGCTTTAAATTCAGGGAATGTTGCCGGATCTGTTTCGTAAATTCCATAAACCGCATAATTCGCATCGACCATATCACCATTAATTACTACTTCGTTACTATCACGCAACGATACTGCCGCTTTTTTCATTTCTGTCAAACCATCTAAACTAGATTGCATATATTTATAAGCAACCCATCGTTGTGCTGTTCGTCCAAATACCAGATTATCAGTAACCATGCTGGGAAGTACTTGACCTATAGTCACCTCAAGTGCGCCCTTACATATAGAAGTGCCTAATGTTACAATTGCCCCTATCCCAGCCTTAATTGCTGTTAGATGAATCATATTTTCTGGGGTAATGCCTTTAATCCAGATAATAGATATCAATCCACCTTTGAAAATGGAATTCCTAAACCATTCTAATGGTTGGATCACCGGAACTAAATTCAATGTGACAGTAGTATAAAAAATTGCCCGATCGATTTCCGGGATTAATAAGTCCAGATATTGTTTCCCGTTCGGATTTCTAAAATATCCACCGATCAAATAATCATAGATAACGTAACTCCGCGATATCGAACTGACTATATCGCAGTCTCGTATTACATTGCCATCAAGGTCAGTAATCAACAGACATTGGTCATATGAGGGAAGGTTATATCCTGATGCTTGAATATATTGATATAGTTCTGCTGATGGTCGGCCTATTAGATATTGATCTGACGCACCATCGGTTGTAACTAGCACTTTATAAATGAAGTCAGGATTATCAAAATGAATATCGGGAGGATTAGCATAGGCAGGGGTGTGATTACGGATAACAAGCATTAAAACAGTGAAGAAAGCGAGAGCCAACTTCGATGTAAGTGAATTAGTAGGGGGTACATGTTTCATAATCCTCCCTTTCTATAGGCTGTGTTTCTGAAGGATGGATAAAAAAGCATTACTGTGATCACATCCAATAAGACATCTACCTTGCCAGTGATTGACATAAAAAATGCGCATCCGCTATTGAATGTGCTTGATGAGCTTTAATGCAATGCCGGACTGGCGTTCACGATTGATCTCCTAATATCCGCTGCGGTTACCACTTATGCCAATCATCCTGCTCACTGTCAATAAAATAATTGACATTCGCAATTTATCTTTGCATGAGCTCATAATTACTATTCTCATTTCGCGATCTTCTACATTTCTCCAATATTCCCACTATAGATACCTGCTCCTTTATAGGCGGGCAAGCAACCTACGGATTTTTTAATCAGGATGGTCTCTCAACTTCATTTCGTCAAAAGCCACAAAATCCGGGTGAGTTGAAAGGCGATATCCTTTGGAACGGTCGCACTCGATGAATTTCTCGCCGTCCTTTTCTTCCAGGCTGCCCTTGAAATGCTCGCGGAGCTGGCTGTAACGCTGCCGATGCTCAATATCGTTAATGAATTCGCCGCCTACAAGGTCAGAGGGAGCAATCCAGCCGCCATTACCTTTCTTCAGTTCCACGACAAAGCGCATCAATAGTGCAAAAAGCGCGTTGAAGAACCCCACCCTTACAGTCGGGGTATCTTAAAATTCAAGCTTCGCTTGACCCATGTCCTGCTCTCAGCTGACTACTGCCTGCACCTTATCAAACGTAATCACATAGAGGCTCTCGGGCCCCAGTTCCTGGAGGCTCGACACCGGCGGTATCTTCCCTGCCTCAACCGTCACCAAATAGAAGCACACCGTGGTTCCCGCCATTGAGGGAGGAATCTTCGCTCCCGGCCTGATGGTCACGGAGTAGGGGGCCGCATAGCCCGGAACGTTCCGGTAGAGCGGCTGTATGCCGGGCATGATCCTGCCGTCGAGGAAGATCGTGTACGGCCCGTACGGGGTATCGGCGAAGAGGTACAGATCGAACACCCGGGTGATGTCCTGCGTCAGGGAGAGGTCGAGAGTGAACTGCTCGCCTGCTTTGAGCGTCCCCGGCTGGATCCCAAGGGGAGGCACAGGTGTTGCGGTGGGCGTGGGTGTATTTGTTGATTCGGGCCCCGGAGGAGACGGCGTCCTGGTAGGCACCGGCGTGGGGGTCGGAGTATAGGCAAACTGATCATAACGCTCCTTGATTTCCTCTGCACTGAGAGCTAAGTGCTCTGGATCATAAGTTCGGTGACGTATTATTTATGCGGCCTTTTCTTTCTGTGAACAAAGAGATAGTTTGTCGAGTAATCGTTTGAGATCCTGACGGGTGAACTTCCATTTGAAAGGTTCAGCGGATTTTTCG
>JAPLCX010000115.1 GCA_026392035.1 Candidatus Auribacterota bacterium
CTTAAAGTCCGCAATTTGATCCGTCGTGCTTATGGCTACCGGGATCAGGAGTACATGAAACTGAAGATCATACAGACCTGTACTCCATGGATGGGCCAGTTCCAACCATGGGCTTGGGCTCACAAAAAAGTGTCATGAGCCTAAAAAACTAGTATTTTCATGGCGTATTGATCTCCCATGAGTGCGCCGAGCATTACCAGAGTTATCTTCATAGTATTTTGCCCCCTTATCCCTTCTCTACGCCACGATCTCTTTGCCTTCCGTTGCCTGCTCCCTACTTCTTGTCTTTTGCTTCTCCAACCGTCGGCGCATTCGCCTTCCTAAAACCCTCCAAAATCTTCTCTATCGTCTCCTTTTTCGTGCCATGTATCTCGCAAGTTATTGTTACCAGGGCGAAACTAACCGGGATATTGATGTTCTTGTAGTCTGAGTAAAACTTATTCAGGGCGGCAATAGTATTTGCCTCTCTTGTACTCTGATTAGGGTCTAACTCCGTCGGGTATACATCCCTTGCAATGTCTACACTATTGATTTCTTTTTGAGGGTCAGGTGCAGACGAGCGTACAGTCGTATGTATTACCCCGGCCATCGTTCCTTCGCGATATCCAATTAACCAATATACTTTGCTCCTGTTATCCAACTGTCTCCAAGTATTCCAATCCATAGAAGGGAACTCTAAATCTTTAGATGTTTCACCACACACCGCCGGTCGCGTGAGCATACAGCACGCAAAAGCCATGATAATAACCCTGCCCATCACTCACCTCCTTTTGTAAAGTTGCGTTGTAGGATAGTATCTTGTCTCTTTATCCCCCCTATACGCCCCGATCTTTTGCCTGATTCCATGATTCTGCCTGTTTTGGTGCTCCACCGTTTAACCCCGCTTTCGTATTTGAGTTATAGCGAAAGTTCTTTATATGTTTTGAATAATACCACTGGGGTTTTTGCTGAATTAAAAACTCATACACTGTACGCTACTAACTATGCCATTAGTAAAGTTCACTGTTATATGTTGTATCTTGCCGCTGATTGGGTCTACAAATCTCCCCCCCTCGTAATTCCAAGCTTGGAACAAACCAAAATCACTTGTGCTAGAGGGTCTCCCAACTGCTTTAATAACCCCCTGTGCATCTTTTCCAATCACAGCATTGCGAAATTCTCCACAAGACATCATCACTTGCCCACAAAGAACACTTGCAAACACGAGTGCGCTACCCAATAAAATCGTGGGTGCTACTATTCGCGGTCTCACCTGCCACCTCCCTTTTCCCAGTACCTTTTGTCCATCCACTCGCAGTTTCAATCTTATCTGATGCTATGGTCAACCGCCTTTGTCAATGCCCCCGTTCTAGGACCGCTTGCGTGTCGAGCAAGGGCGCGCTTGGTTCGGGACCAAGAGGGCGCGAGCCGTGAGAATCAATTCTCATGCAGAGAGTGTGAGTATATCCCCCCGCTGTATTATTACTGTGGCCCTGGGGTACTGAGGTAGGGTCTCGCCCACCCCCATCGTGCGCTTGCGTCCCTGACTCACCCCTACATTGCTCCCCTATTCACCCCCTTTAGTGATTCCTATTATGATAGCTATCGTGACGACTATGGATATTACAACGCCTAATGGGCCAAGAGTTGGTGCCAAGAAGCTAGACAAAAATCCGCCTACGAGCAATCCAACGACCCAGCCAATGATGGCACGACCCACCCAGTTCATTTCACGCCTCCTTCTTTAGCGACATCGCCGCGAGTAAATACTCCCCCATCAAAACCTATGTCCGTTGTGAGAGCATATCCCCATGCCGTATTATCTACTTGGGCGGGGGCTAGGGGTGTCGTGGTCTCGGATACGCCCATCGTTCTGTCTCGCCGGGGAGCCTGTCTGCCCCCTGGTACTCAGCTCAACCTTCCCTCAAAAACCACCCTACTCTACCCTCATTATTTACTTACGATAATCCTTCTTTCCTCAAGTAAACCTACAGCCCGGATGCTACCGCTTCGGCTACCTTACCACCCAGGTCCTCACGGTTATCATCGTACCGCATCAACGTCTCAAGGTCCCTATGCCTGCTGAATCTCTGTACTGCCCGGGGGTCTTTCGTTACCTCAAGGGCCTCAGTGATAGAAGCATGGCGTATCCCATGAGGCCTGGTAACAAGCCCTGCTCTCTCCCCTAACCTTCTGACTATGTACCATAGTCCTGTCCCTGTAAGCCCTTCACCTTTACTGAAGTGAGCATAGTTAGTGAAGAGCGGACCTGGATCCTGCCCCCGGACCTCAAGCCACTGCCTGAGAGCTTCTATAGTCTGCTCCGGGAGTGTGATAGCCTCTCTCTCTCCACTTCTCCCCTTGCCCTGGATCCATGCCCTTTTGCCTTCGAGATCCACGTTCTCAAGGCTCAGGGATGCTACCTCTCCACGTCTCAAGCCCAGGTCATACATAAGCCTTATGATTGCCTTGTCTCTCTTACCCTTCGGGCTGGCTCCCTCTATCGCATCATAGAGGGCCTTTACTCCGTGTCTGCCCGGGCCTCTTGTGTCACGGCATGCTTTAGCCTTCTCGTTAGGGACCTCTAACGTCCAGGAGATAATCCCCAGGGTTTTAGCTAGGGAGATCACGGACCGTAGAGCTGATAATCTTCTGTTTACTGTCGCCGGGGTCTTCCCTGCATGTATCATGCTCCCCTTGTATTGCAGAGCTATACTATTCGCTCTCCCCGGACCTTGAGAGACAAGCCCCATCACTGCGCTCTTGAGGTCCTCGCTCTCCGTGTACTTTGCAAAGTCCTGGAGATCTGTCTGGTATGCCTTGCGTGTAGTCTCACTCCGTCTGGATAAGAACGCATTGAGTAGCTCATCAATCCTCCCTTGAGGATATTCTAAAACTTCACCGCGTCTTATGCTTATCAGTTCATCTCTCATCCTTATCACCCTCCCTGTTAGTATTATCATGGCACTATGATAGCACTATCAAGGCACTTGTCAAGAAGATATTTTAATGGATAGTAGATGTGCTTCTTGGGTAAGGGGATCCATTGGGATCCTCCTTCTTTTACCTAGACTCGATAAACTTCCTCAAATTATCGTTAGAGACTAGATATTTACGCCCTAGCTTATGGACTTTTAGCTTTTTGCCTTGAATCCAGGAGTAGATAGTTTTCTTGTGGGTTCCCAGCATCTTTACCAATTCCGGGATATCATAGTAGGTAATGTCTTCAAGTACTATTTTCATATATGCCGAGCATTTCTAACAGCTTAGATTCTCATTCGTTATTAGATATAGGATAAGTATACTCCTGCCCTTCGCTATCTAGAATATATATCATTGCATTATATTTCTCTGCACTTAAACATGTAAAATCATACTGCTGATCAACAAATTCCAAGAATACGATACTTCTTGATATTGTTTGATTTCTATCGAGATATGGATGATCTTCAATAAATGGTTTAGTTATCCAATTTTTATATCCAGGAACCTCGACATTCTGGGGATACATTTTAGCTGCAACCGACTGATCATCTTTGTCGCGCTTTAACCATATAGATTTTATACTTACTGGATATGTTCTAGATCCATTTGTAATCACAAAATTTAAAAACATCCATGCGATTGTAGGCTGCGAGAATGTTTTAGGTCCCCTAGCTCTAATCGGCAAGCCAAAGGATATACTAAGTTTCGGATTATGAATTTCATTTAATTGTTTTTCTATGTCCTCTTTCTTATTCTCTAAATCGTGATATGCCTTACAAACCGTGTATAGAAGCAAGATAAATCCTATGGAGATAGAGAGTGCTGGAGGCATTTCTAAAGGTCTCCAAAAAACAGATAAAAAGATAAAACAAAATGCGACAATAAAAAGTATCTTGGTTGGATACTTTTCATAGATAGCAGACAAAAGATGCCATGCAGATTTAAGTAATTGCATGTGCCCATATTACCATAATAATAATTCATCTTTTATCACCATTACTTGAGATAGATATACTTATAAAAGCCCCAATATTTTTAGGACGCAGCCACATAGTGTCTTTTAAAGTGATTCCATACGGCAGGATGAGATCCTTTCATCCCTACCTGCCTCATCCGGGAGAGTACACCTTTTAAGCATCTCTCCCTGCGGTAAATGTCCTCGATTATCGCCCGGTGGGGGCTTCCGCAGATAATACATTTACCTCTCCCTCCTTTACTCGGAGCTTGCTTCCGTAGTTCCCGGGCATAGGCCAGGAGCGGGTTATCTTTTAAGGCCTGCGCCCACCGTTGCGGGGCCTGGAGTTGTGCCTGTACCGCCGCATTGATCGGAATTGTGACCACCGGCGTGAAAGTTCCTGATGTCACCGGTTTGCAGATGTACCTAAAACTTGGCACGCGGCTTGCTGTAAATGGCCTGCAATTGCATTCTACACGTCCTTGTGAACGCACTATGATCGCTTTCGGCCCAAGATGTCCCTCCGGTGACTAAAGTAGCCAAGAAGAAGACGAAGAAAAGGGATCTTTCAATCCGGTGGAAGAAGATAAGTTTCAAAGTGGTGGTGACACGGAATCGGCCTCTGCTGCCGCTCTGGGTCTTAATCACCATGTATATCCCTGCGGCAAGTTGATCGCGCTCTAAAAGCTCATTAAAAGGCATAATCCCCGGTGGCTCTGGAAGGCCCCCGCATCACCGTGAGATGGTGCGGGGGGTTCTTTTCTCAACCGGGGAGACACCCTCTCCGTACCCTCTCCGCTTCCACTCCGCTTATGCTCATGACTAATACATTCGCGTGAGTCAAGGATGATTTTCCCCTTTCTCCAAACCCGATGAGCTCGCAATAATAATCTATGTACCAGTTGCCGTTCTTCTTGAAGATTGCCGTGACTAAACCCTCCCCTTATTTCCCCTTCATCCAGCTCGTCCCTAATGTCATGCATGAGACTCGTCATGCCTGCCTCGGGTACTACGTAGTGCTCCATGCGATTGCCAGGCCATCTATTTCCTAATTCGCACTTCCTTCAATTCTCTCTCTGATTATCGGAATCCCCGTGGAACAATTCTGGATGACCAAACGCCCCTTCTGCGGTTAGCTCAGCACTACTGGGTTGCTCATAGCCTCCCGCTTTTTTCGCTCCATGCGTTTGTAGAAAGAGGTATACGATATACCGATGATGATGCAGAACGGGCTGAGATAGAAATAGAAACGATTTGATAGGGCAACCGGATAGTAGAGTCGGAAGACAGAGGAAGCAGTCGGAATGAGAAGCAGCGTCCCCCAGAAAATGGCGATGAACCGGCAGCTGCGAATCAGACCTTCATCGTACCATTGTTCTTGCGGCAGGTCGGCTCGTGCATATTGCAGCGTGAACGGTTTGCCGATCAGCACCGTGAACCAGATAACGCCGGCCAGAAAGCCATTTGCGATAATCCCCATGTGTTCAGCCAGCCAGATCCACCTGAAGCCGTAGAGTGCCATTGCGCAGAAAAGGAAATACACAAGACTGGCCCACTGCAAAATGAAGCCCTTGCGTAGCGTCTTCCAGGTAACAAGAACGGATACAGCAAGGCATATCACAACGGCTTTCCGCAACGAATCCCAGCCATCGGTTGGCAGAAGTAGAAACAGAACCCAGGGTAAAAATCCGAGAATGAATTTCGCAATATCCAATAATTCACAAATCATTTCTGATTTCATAGTTTTTACCTGAAGTCCACCAGCCAATTTTATCTTCATTCTGCGATTAAATATCTTTTACTATCGGATGGTGTTTGTGGGCTTGCCTGTATACTGCTGTATTTTTTCAAATAGCCCTGCCGGAGGCGAAAAAGTGAGTATATTTTTCGTGAGTATTTTTTCCAAAAAATTAAGCTCGCTTAGTTCCAGAATATCAGTTCGAGCCGTTTGATAAGAAATGCTATGCGTATTCATATGAGATTTAAATCGATATATGGCATCTGGATGTTTAAGAGCGTGCTGTAATAAGGAATATTGCCGATAGTTTAGATTAGGAATACTTCTAATGAGACTTGTTAATTTGCGAATTTCTTTTTGCCTTCTGGCCAAATAATTCGATACCTCGACAATCGACAATCGAATCGCTCTCAGATTATACATAATGAAATAAGTAAGATCTGATTCATCTTGTTCCGAATAGAGAAAAGATTTCTTGTATTGAGAGGGATCCCGGAGAATAGTTTTTGAAATAGCCAAGTATTGAACTAGCCAATAGTTTCTAGATAGCAAATACCAATAGAATACAGCTCGTGCAGCTCTGCCATTTCCATCTATAAAAGGATGCTCGTAGGCTAACCAAAAATGAAGTACTATGGCCTTAATCACCGGATGGATAAATTCTTGTTCTGCATCACAATTGGCATAATCGCAAAGCGCTTGGATTCGATCCTTTAACAAGTGAGCTGGTGGCGGAGTGAACAATACTTCACCAGTACTCTCATCAATAACTTCTACGGGTTCGGTATCTCTACGAAACCGTCCGCTGGCATTACTGTCATCGAGAGTATTCTCTGTAATTAAAGTATGAATCTGCTGGAGCAGATCAATGCTCAATTTATTTTTGGAAAGTTCTTGCACTTTGCATATCGTTTTATAATTATTAATAATCATTTGTTCCGCTTTGTCACGCGGTTTTCGCCCCGATTTCAGCATTTCCTTAGCAATTCTTCTTGTTGTTGCAGCCCCTTCAAGCTGGCTTGAAGCTATTGCTTCTTCCATTAATGAACTTACTATGTAAGTACCTTTTGAAGCTGAATCAATCCCTGGCTCATCAATAAGAAGCTGGCCACTGGCATCCCGATCGATTAGATGGAGATATTTCAAAGCTTCCTCAGGTTGCCAATATGTAAAGTATTTCCCGTTTAAATCTTGTACAGGTAAGGATTTAATCGCTGATCGACGAGCAATCTTCAAAAGAATCCAGGCTTGTTCAGGAGTAACACCTGCCGGCATCGGCCAATATTTAAATCTATCCCAATAGGCATATTCTTTATTTGCTTTATTGACAAGGCTCTGTAACTCGGGCAATCTATATAACTTAATAAAACTGTCCAAGTTAGATACGATTCCCTTAAGAATGTCCAGAGAGGGTGCTTTTTCTAATAATTTCATTTAGCAATCACCATTTTATTAGCTGAAGGTAATGGGTCAGTTTTGCAGGGGTAACGGTAAATGATGTTCGCCACGGATTTTCACGGATAACCACACGGATGGCCGCAGATGAAGCTTTCTTTTGATCTGTGAATATCCGTCATAATCCGTGTTCATCCGTGGCCCCCCTCCACATAGTTGTGTTACAGTCAATATAATATCTACTAATTCGTGACAAATTAGTAGATATTATATTGATCACTATGCACATTTCCTCATTCTGCATCTTTTCTCCATCCAACCCCCTAGATCACCCCCGCCCACTGGAGTCACTGGGCTTGGGCTAGACCTATCCTTTCAAAGCTTGCAGTTATTATGAGAAGAACTATTATTGATAAATTCCAATAGACTTGTAAAAAGAGGCGTTGTTCGTCCAACATTCTCAAGGCGTCCCCGGAGGGTAGCGCTAACAGTCATGATTTACCTCCCTTCCTAGTACCTTTTGTCCATCCCACCCCCCTGATTGAAGCACCCTTGCGCATCCGTGTGCGCATCAGTGAGAGTGATTATCCCTTGCCGTGCATACTACTGGCTAGGCTCCTGCCCTTCTGGGTCCTCTTGGTCTGGGATACGCCCTTCGTTCTGTTTCGCCAGGGAGCTCGTCTGCCCCGGATCATCAGCTCATCCTTCCCCCACAAACCGCCCTACCATTCCCTCATTATTTGTTTACGATAATGCTCCTTTTGTTTAGCATCACTCAGCGTCCGCTTCTGCATCCCGGCTATCCAGTCCTCAGAGAGCTCTGCGGCCAGGGCGCGGTAATCCTCTGCGCCGTGTCCTCCAGCCCCACCGTCACCATTCCACGCCGGAACGGTGATGTCAACCGCGAAAGCGGAACTGAAACGGCCAACCGGCGTTGGCTCCAGTGTTAGGCGGCATCCACATACGAAATACTAAAAAGAGAATAGCCATAGAACAACAAACCAGCCGACAGCCACTCCCACAAGAGAAGTAAACAGTGCTCGAAACGATTGTCCATAACGTACAGTAAAGAACATCTCCCATGCGGCTATAATAAGAAGAACTGCCACGCCTAGAGGCAGCCCCAAAATATGGAAAAGAAGCGCGGCTGCTAAAACAGCACCAAAACCACTGAACACGTCCAGACAAGCATGGGCAATAAGGTCTCCTACAGCCATCTTTGCCTTCTCAGTGAAAAGCCATGCAATGACTCCGGCTTGGGCTTGGGCGGCGTCGAGTGGCGTCTCTGTGCCCCGACGGGACAGCCCTATAATCAGGGAAATTGGCATGGTGAGAATCCAGCCAAATAGAGAGCCAGCTAAAATCGGAATGCCACTTACGACAAGTGCATATGCGATAAATGTTTTCATGGTGCAAGAGCGCCGTGCCGCCTAACTTGTCATTCTCCACAAATCTCCGTTTGCCGGGGCACCCGAGTCCCCTGCGTCCTCGACGTGGCCCCCGCGGTGAACCGTGAGCCGCCTCCCCCGGTTATCCACTCGCCTGTTTTTCCCCTGTTTATCAGAGTGCTACAAACCTCAGAGCCCCGCCGCCACCGCTTCGGCTACCTGGCCGTCATGAACTTCTCTTACTGCCCTACCGTCACCGTCTTCTTATCCATCATGATGACGTATAGAGTACTAGGCGTGAGATCGGATAATCTCTTTATGGGCGGCTTCTTGCCCGCCTCTATAACAGCCGTGTAGAAGGTGATCGGCTTCCCCTTCATGGATAACGGGATCCTGGCAGCCGGGCGAACTGTCTTGAAATACGGTGCATCGAATTTGGGCACGTTCTTGTAGAGCGGCTTGATTCCCTTCTTGATCTTCCCGTTCAGATAGATCGTATAGACCCCGGCGGGAGTCTCTGCGAGGAGATAGAAGTCAAATGGCCTGGTGATATTCGCATTCAATGTGATGCTGAGGGTGAAGGGCTGGCCTGTCGTCAGCGGCCCCGGATTAATAACTATTGGCGGTATCGGCGTCGGTGTCTCTGTCGGTGTGGGCGTAGGGGTATCAGTAGGCCGCTGCTTGATGCAGTAGAGACCATAATCATTAGAGCCGATATACACCCTCCCGTCACTCCCCAGCGCGGGAGAAGTATATTGTATCGGATTTGCGGTCTGATAACTCCCGCTGAGCGTTCCATTCGAGTTAAGCACATAGAGATTCTTATCATCCGAGCCGACATACACTCTCCCGTCGCTCCCCAGTGCGGGTGAGGAGGTCACCTTATCACCAGCCCCATAACTCCAGCTGAGCTTGCCGTTCGAACTAAAGGCGTAGAGATTATAATCATTAGAGCCGACATACACCCTCCCGTCACTCCCCAGTGCGGGAGAGGAAGACACATCAAAATCGTCTCGATTGTTCCGATAGCTCCACTTCAGCACGCCATTCGAGTTAAATGCATAGAGACGCTCATCCCAGGAGCCGACATATACCCTCCCGTCACTCCCCAGCGCGGGCCCAGAAGACCACATTGCATCGGAGGTCAGATAGCTCCAGTTACACGCGCCGTTCGAGTGAAACGCGTAGAAATTATTATCAAGAGAGCCGACATACACCCTCCCGTCATTCCCCAGCGCGGGATTGGAAAATACAGCATCCTCTGTCAGATAGCTCCAGTTAAGCGCACCATCCGAGTTGAACGCATAGAGATTATCATCCCCAGAGCCGACATACACTTTCCCGTCACTGTCCAGCGCGGGTGAGGAATACACCACACCTCCAGTTATATAACTCCAGTTGAGCGCGCCGTTAGAGTTAAACGCAGAGAGATTATTACCACTATACGCGGTGCCGACATACACCCTCCCGTCGCTCCCCAGCGCGGGTGAGGATAATACATCACCAGCGGTCAGATAACTCCAGTGGAGCGCACCATCCGAGTTGAACGCATAGAGATTATCATCCCCAGAGCCGACATACACTTTCCCGTCACTCCCCAGTGCGGGTGAGGATACCACCCAACTCCCAGTCCGATAGCTCCAGTCGAGTACGGGCAGAGATGGACCTGCATATTCGCTCAGCCCCGTATGCCTCGCATCATGATGGAACATCGGCCAGGGAGTGTCGGCGAGCTGGGCGTGGAGCATTAAGATTGGAAGAAATGCCAGGAGACAAGAGACAAGAACATTACTAAGAACTTTACTTTTCATACCCCCTCCTTGCTGAATGAACTGCCGCTTATGCGGTGACGCTTTGCCACTTGAGCCTACTTCTACTGAGACACCGTCACCGTCTTCTTATCCATCATAATCACATATGGGGTATTCGACGTAAGGTCAGACAATCTCTTTACAGGCGGCCTCCTGCCTGTTTCTATGGCCGCCGCGTAGAAGGTGACCGGCTTCCCCTTCATGGATGCGGGGATTCTGACGGCCGAGTAGATGGTCTTGGAATACGGCGCATCCTTCTTGCGCACGTTCTTGTAGAGCGGCTTGATTCCCTTCTTGATCTTGCCGTTCAGATAGATCGTGTAGACTCCGGCAGGCGTTTCGGCGAGGAGATAGAAGTCGAATGGCTTGGTAATAGCCTGGGTCAATCCGATGCCAAGCACGAAGGGCTGGCCTGCTATCAGCGGCCCCGGATCGATGACCAGTGGCGGTATCGGTGTGGAGGTGGGCGTTGGCGTTTCTGTGGATGTAGGCGTTATAGTCGGTGTATCCGTAATAGTGGAAGTTGGGGTAATCGTCGGTGTCTGAGTAGATGTAGGAGTTATTGTTGGTGTCTGAGTCACGGTGGGAGTATTAGTCGGTGTAGGGGTTGGCGTCCAATCCTCAAAGCAATACAGGTGGTTGTCATCAGAACCGATATAAAGCTGCCCTTCCGAGCTTATTGCGGGGGAGGAGAAGATCCAATCGCCCGTTTTATAGCTCCATGACAGACTCGCGTTGGAATTTACACTGTAGAGGTAATTATCCCTGGAGCCAAAGTACACTTTCCCATCCGAGCCTATTGCCGGGGAGGAGTCGATCCAAATGCTTGTTTGATAGCTCCATGACAGGCTCGCGTTGGAATTTATACTGTAGAGGTAATTATCCCCGGAGCCAAAATACACTTTCCCATCCGAGCCTATTGCCGGGGAGGAGTTGATACTATTGCCTGTTTTATAGCTCCATGACAGACTCGCGTTGGAATTTATACTGTAGAGGTAATTATCCCAGGAGCCGATGTACACTCTCCTATCCGGGCTTAGTGCGGGGGAGGAGGAGGAGATACAATCGCCTGTTTGATAGCTCCATGACAGGCTCCCGTTAGAATTTACACTGTAGAGGTAATTATCCCACGAGCCAAAGTGCACTTTCCCATCCGAGCCTATTGCGGGGGAGGAGTCGATCCAAATGCTTGTTTGATAGCTCCATGACAGGCTCCCGTTGGAATTTATACTGTAGAGGTAGTTATCAAGGGAGCCAGCGTACACTCTCCCATCCAAACCTATTGCCGGGGAGGAGTAGAAGATAGTATCGCCTGTTTTGTAGCTCCATGATAGACTCGCGTCGGAATTTATACTGTAGAAATAAGTATCACCGGAGCTAACGTGCACTCTCCCATCCGAGCCTATTGCCGGGGAGGGGTAGTAGATAGCATTGCCTGTTTTATAGCTCCATGACAGACTTGCGTTGGAATTTATACTGTAGAGGTAATTATCAACGGAGCCAACATACACCTTCCCATCCGAACCTATCGCCGGAGAAGAATATATGTAGTACCCGGTTTGATAACTCCACGCCAGAGACGGTATGGACGGGCCGGCGTAATCGCTCTGGCCTGTGTGCACCGCGTCATGGTGAAACATCGGCCATGGGCTATCGGCAAGCTGCGCGTGAAGGTTTGAATTTGAGAGAATGACCAATGGGCAGAATACGATTACAATGACAATAACCTTAATTTTCACAACTACCTCTTTGTTGAAAGAACTACCACTGCGGTAACGCTTCGCCACTTGAGCCTACCAAAGATATTGAAGATGGTACAGCGCAATCCAAAGAATAAATGCAAGTCTGCTCCCCCCATATTATCGGTTAGGCTCATGGAGGTCATGGGTTTGGTAAGCAACATTTTAAGGAAGGTTACACTTTAGGTTTGCGAATGCGCCGCTCTGCCGGTTGAGCTACGCTGGCCTCAAAAACAGCCAGAATTTAAAAGTGTAAAGATCAAGCAGTTTATCAACTGGTAATGATTTTATAACCTACGCATTGCATTTGCCAAGCGGAAAAACCTGAATCAAGGTAACCTCCCATGACCACGCATGGCGCACAAAGCGTCCAGTACCCCTCCTACTTCTTTTCCTCCAGGCACTTCTTGCAGAGGGAATGGTTGATCCCGAACAACAGCATCACCACGGCAAATATCAGCATCCCGCGGGCGGAAACGCCCATTGGAAGCGCGCCCCTCAGCTTTGTGACAATCGCCGCGACCGTCGCCAGGGCGGCGATCACCGCCGTTATACAAGGAACGTTTCTCATCATCTTGCCCCTCCTTTCAGATATTGCAGACGTTTTACGTGACATTCCAGTAGCCTGGATGATACATCAAAAATACGGCGTCAAGTAAATTGACTGGTATTTCCTTTACAACATATTTTCTATACACCTGCCTGCAAAGCAAGCAATTATGTAATATGTCCGCGATGCTGCTTCCTATTTACGGCGCAACTATCACCGTCTTCTTATCCATCATAATTACATACGGGCTGTCGGGCCTGAGATCGGAGAGTTTCTTTATCGGCGGCTTCTTGCCTGCCTCGATGGCTGCCGTGTAGAAGGTGATCGGCTTCCCCTTCATGGATAACGGGATCCTGACAGCCGGGCGAACTGTCTTGGAAAACCCTGCACTAAGCTTGCGCACGTTCTTGAAGATCGGTGTAATCTTCTTCTTGATCTTACCGTTCAAATAGATTGTGAAGACCCCGGCAGGGGTGTCGGCGAGGATATAGAAGTCGAATGGCTGGGTGATATTCTCAGTCAGTGCTATGTAAAGCGAGAAGGTCTGCCCGGCCGTCAATGCCCCCGGAACGAGGACCAGCGGCGGTATCGGGGTGGCCGTCGGCGGCACGGGCGGCGTACTGGTTGGTGTAGGGGTGGACACGGAAATCGGCCAGGTGGGTGTCGGCGTGGGCGTTATCTTCGGCGTGTCTGTGGGTGTCAAGGTCGCCTCAACGAGCGCGTACAGGAAGTTATCGTCAGAGCCCACATACACCGTGTCCGTGCCTATCGCCAGCGATGAAGAGATAGGCTCAGAGGCATCGTATCTCCACAATAAGGAACCGACCGAATTCAAGCTGTAGAAATGGTTATCCCTGGACCCCACATACACTGCATCAGTTCTGCTCACCACAGGCGAGGATGAAATATCACCCCTCGTCTCATAGCTCCACGAGAGAGCGCCCCTTCCATCAATCACGCAATAGAGCCGGTTGTCATCAGAGCCCACGTACACCGTATCGGTGCCTATTGCCGGTGAGGAAAGGATAGGCCCATTGGCCGCGTAACTCCACAGTAATGATCCCGCCGAGTCGAGACTGTAGAGACGGTTGTCTTCAGAACCAACATATACCGTGCCAGTTCCGCTCACCGCCGGCGAGGAAGATATATCCCCGCCGCTCTCATAGCTCCACGAGAGCAGGCCGGTCAGATCAACCACGCAATAGAGACGGTTGTCTTCAGAACCCACGCACACCGTGTCCGTGCTGACCGCCGGGGATGAAGAGATAGGCTCGAAGGTTGCGTACGTCCACAATAAATCCCCCACCGGGTCGAGACTGTAGAGCCGGTTGTCCCCAGAACCAACATATACAGCGCCGGCTCCGCTCACCACCGGCGAGGAAGATATATCGCCGCCGCTCTCATAGCTCCACGAGAGCAGGCCGGCCGGATCGACCACGCAGTAGAGACGGTTATCATCAGAGCCCACCCATACCGTGTCGGCACGCACCGCCGGCGCTGATGAGATAGGCTCCGCGGCCGCGTAGCTCCAGAGCAAGGTTCCACCCGAGTCAATGCTGTAGAGTCGGTTGTCCCCGGCGCCCACATAGACGGTCCCCGCGAAACTCAACGCCGGTGAAGAGGAAATGTTACCATCCGCTCCATAACTCCACTTCAGCGCGGGGTGGAGAGGGCCTCCCTCGGAGCTCTTGCCTGTGCGCTGCGCGTCATTATGAAACATCGGCCAGGGAGAGGTTATGCCGCTGGATGCTTCATTGGAGTATCTCCGCTCGTAGCAGACGGTGTCGGTCCCCTCCATATAGGTCGCCTTTGACGATACGCGGTAGTAGTACGTGATCCCCGCCTGGGTTGTCGTATCGGTGTACTCGGATACGGCCACGATTCCCGTGTTGATCTTCTGATAGATCCCGGTGGCGTCGCATCCGGGGTTCGCGTCTCTCCCGGCGCCGGGATCGCCGTTGCCGATGGTTGAGCGGAACACGTCATAGCCATACACAACCCCAGGCGACACAGCAACCACGTCGTCCCAGTTGAGGCTTACGGAGGAGGTCGCGACCGCGGTCACTTGCAGATTCTGGGGGGGATCGGGGGGGGGATACGCCAATGCGTGACTACTCGTTCCGGAGAAAATTTTTGAGCGCGTGATATCGAAATTGCTCTGGCTGTCGCACTTGAACAGCACTGTTCCGTCCAGGTCATTGCGGTACACTATCGCCCCGGAGTTCCAAATCCGATTGAGGGCACTTGCGGTCGGATGGGTATCGCCCCCATACGCCGTCTGCACCACGGCATACTCCGCGCTCATTTGACTAAGGAAATTCGCGCCGCTGCTGGAGTCTGACCCATGGTGGTGGACTTTGTAGATATCGGTCTTGGCGAGGGGAGTGGGATAGGCGCTCACGATCGTGTTCTCGGTAATGCTGGTCTCGGCATCGCCGCCGCTCAAGAACACGCTCGAGCCGCAACTGAATTGATGCACAATGCTGGCGTCGTTAGGATCGGTGACGCTCCCGCTTGTCCCGGCCGCGAGGATATGGTCTACGACATACGGGTCAAAGCCATTGGGGTTGTCGGCAGGGTATTTGGTGGGGTTCGGGCCACTAAGGTAGTCGCCTGCCGTCACCTCAAAGTAATGACCAGCCCCAACCTCATTTTTGATATTGGTAGATAAGGTGGAATCCTTGCTACTGAGAGGACACTTAGTTGTACACTCATAGAAGTTCTTCACCACGTATCTAGTGAGCACCGTTGACATTCCCTCGTAGTGGTCGTCATGAGCATGTGAGAGCGCCATGAACCAGAGCGTCCCGCCCGGCTTGATCTTGCTGTCGAGGAAGACGAACAGGGGGGATGAAGTGGCTACACTACCTCCCGCATCAATCAAAAGATTTCTGTCGTCATCAGAGTCAAGGATACCGTCGGCGCCGGGAAACTCATAGTACTGACAATCACCGAATGTTTCCCCGCCCTCCGGAGCCCACTGGATGTAATACACGCGCATGTAGCGCGGCCTCTCGGCAGAGGCGGGATGCGCAATCAAGACGAGAGAAGCAATAAGCGAATAAAAAGCTACTCTTTTCATTTTGCCCCCTATAGCGAGACTTCTCACCAGTCCCTGAGTCCTAATCTTTGCTATTCAAGGCGAACATGTGTGCTCATCAGCATTGCCGTATATATCCCTATGGCTCCGGTCCGCTGGAGTCACTTGGTCTGGCTAACGCCCATCCTTACTCGACATTCACCGTCTTCTTATCCATCATGATGACATACCGAGTACTAGGCGCAAGATCGGATAATCTTTTTATGGGCGGTTTCTTGCCGGGGTGCGGCCTCGATTCCTCTCTTTCAAGTATAAAGAATAGACCCTCGTCCTGTCTACCATTGATCATCTGCTGCAGATTGTAGAGCCGTGTCCGCTCCGCCCCCCTCGGATTTCAGCAGTTCCTTGGATTTCCTATAGTACGACATCGCCCTCTGATAGTCCCTGTCATGCAGGCAGATCTTCCCCATGAGATAGTAGAATTTTGCTTTTCTGTTTTCCGTCATGCTCGCGCACAGCTTCAACTTATCCATCGTGTCAGAAAATATTTCAGGAGTGAGGAAGGATCGGAGTATAAAGTATTTCCTGAGTTGGAGAGAGGCATAGAGATCCAGGAACCTAAAATCCCTGTTGCCGGCGCGGATAAGCTTTTCCAATTCGAGGATGTTTTCCTGGAAGGGCGCTACATTGGACGAAACGTATGCGAGGAGCAACTCTCTGTCACCGGGCATTTCCCGATACAATTTGTCGAGAACGGGGAGGAAGAGGTAGGCATTGTACCCCCCCTCCTCCCCCTTCAGGTAGCTGAAGAGGCTCCTCAGATTATTAGGGGTTATTCCGTGAGCGCGGAGGTAGGGTTTAAGAAGAAGGTCATATTTTTCAAGGGAGAATTTTCTTTCATCGAGATGTTTCAGGTAGGTCCCTACGTACGACTTCGTATAGAGGGCACGAGGAGCCCTATATTCCAGGATGGGGATATAATCGCTGTTCACAAGGTTTTCGCTTTGCACCGAGCCCTGGACATTCCCGCCGGACCCGATTTGAAGGCAGAGCAGGGTAAATAAATCGTTCAGTTTGAACCGCGCCAGATTTTCCCTGACCGGTGTAGAGGCCATGATTTTTTCGGACTCGCTGAAATCTGGTTTCAACCCGTTTCTCGTCCCCATGAGGAGTATATCGGGCCCGCTCAAAGCCCAGAGTGTTACATCAGGAAAAACGGAGCAGAAAGTTTTAACAATGATTTTGAATGTGTCATCGTCCATTTCATACGCGTGGACCCACTGAGCCATCACCCCGCCCTTCTTCAGCGCGTGCAGGCAATCGCCGAAATGTTCTATTGAATACAGGTCTCCCACGCCGCTCATCCACGGGTTGGACGGCTCCGAGATGATCAGATCATATTTTCTCTCAGTCCGCTGAATGAACGTCCTGGCATCCTCTATATAGAGATGTAGCCTGGGGTCATTCAGCGCGTGGCGGTTCTCTCCGGCAAAATATGCGGATGCGTCAACAACTTCAGGAGAGAGTTCAACCACGTCCAGGCTCCTCACCGGAAATAACAGAGCCGTGCCGCACGTGACGCCCCCTCCCAGCCCTATGACCATTATGTCTTTTGCCGACGGTTTGAGTACCAGTGGGAGCCCCGCCAGGAAGGTCTGCGTGGGCATATCTTCCCCCGTAGAGGCGTCCGCCTTCCCGTTCACAAACAGGGTGCGGTACGTTCCGAAGTCGACAACTGACACGCTCGCGTTCAGGCCGTCCTTATAATAGAGAACCTTCCTGCCGCCGATCTGCGAAGCCAGGGAGAGATCGCCCGAGCTGCCTCTCCGCCTGAAGACTTGAGCGGTAAAGTGCGCTTTATTCCAGTCAGGGATCAGCGTTTTGTACGCGGCAAACACCGCGCAGCACATGAGAGAGAAACCAATCTTATGTTTCAGCGAAGGGGCGCGATCCAGGCAGAAAATGAGAATGCCAAGCCCCAGATTAATGATAATGCCAAGCTCCAATGACTGTTTTAATCCCAGGACGGGAATGAGCGCCAGTCCGGTCATCAGCGCCCCCAGAATATTACCCGTCGTATTGAGCGCGAGCACACTCCCGATATTCCTGCCGAATAATTCGAGTTTTCGCGAAGCGATTATGCTCGCGAGAGGGATTGTCATGCCAAGCACTATCGTCGTAGGGAGCATCACGAGGAAGCACACACACAGTTTTATCGTTTCATATATCATAAAAGTCTCAGGCCTTCTCGAGAGAATGCCCGAAAACCTCAGGAATAGGTATGGGAGCTTCTCATAGAAGGGGATGGAGAAAATCAGAAACAGTCCGATAGAGGCTTCGCACAGGCCGAAGGATAGAAAGGCCGCGCCCTCTTTCGGCGTAAATCTGCACATCAGAAAAGAGCCGAGTGTGATCCCGGAGATAAACGCGGCGAGCATTATCGAGAATGAGTACGTCGAAGAGCCAAGGATAAGGGAGAGCAGCCTGACCCATACGAGCTCGTAAAGCATGGCGGCAAAGCCTGATACGAATATAGCGCATAAAGAAACCTTGATGAGCGTCCCAGGGTACGCCTCTCCGGTCCGGCCTTCCACCCCACGGCCGTTTCCCTCGCCATTTACCCACAGCCCCGGAGCCGGTTTTCCATAGCATATTCTGATGATCAAAACGGCAGCTCCCACGAGAAGATTAACGAATGCAGCCATGATGAGGGTGAGCCCCAGACCGAAATGATAGATGAGGTAATATCCGAATAAAATAGTCCCCAGCACTGCCCCGAAGCTATTGATATAGTAGAGCCGGGCTACCGTCTTTCCCCTCGAATAGTGTGAGGTTGTCATATAGGCGCTCAGGATCGGGAGGGTCCCCCCCATGAGCATTGTGGGGAGAAGCATGATGGCCGCTCCAATGGTACACATGACGAGGGTGAGTTCGGGGGAATGTGGAGGGTAGTTTCTGGCTGCCGCCAGGTAGATATTTTTTGAGAGGGCGAAGAGCCTGGGTGTAAAAACGCAGAAGATGGCGATGCCTATCTCGGCGAGCGCAAACAGGGTAAGCCTGTCCTGTGTTTTATCAGCCAGCCTCCCTAATGAGAAGCTGCCGAGCGCCAGGCCTCCCATGAAGGTGGCCAGCACGATGGTATATGCGTAGGTGGTATTTCCAAATAATATAGAGAGATACTTGGCCCATACCACTTCATAGATGAGCCCTGAAATCCCGGAGAAGAGAAAACATGCGTAGAGGAGCAGGTTTACTTTTTTATCGGTCATAATTTATTATCATGGTGCGTGTGTGACTGTCGCTCACGCACTCCTGCGCCTGAACTCCTGCCAGAGCTCGCCGAGCTCGGGGGCCTTCAGAATGTACGCGGTGACCAGATAGCCGAGTGCACCCGCAGAGAGCGGGATGAAGGCTCTGGCCGACTTGCCTGTGAAGCCCGAGCCCGGCGCCATATGCGACACTGTTTTGAACACGGCCCACGCGACGAGCGCCATGACCGCCGTGGACAGCAGTATCTTCGCGAGCGACGCGCCGACCTTCCTGAGGCCGAGCCTCCCTATCTTCTGCCGCAACAACCAGATGAGGAGGGCCAGGTTGATGCACTGCGCGATGGATGTCGCCAAAGCGAGGCCGCCATGCCTGAGAGGCTTCATGAGCACGTAGTCCAGAATGATATTGGCAACGACCGCGATCACCGCAATGCGCACGGGGGTTCGTGTATCCTCGAGAGAATAGAAACAGCGCACCACGACAGAAACCCCGCCGATCGCGAAAACACCCAAGGAGTAAAAGAGGACCGCCCAGTAGGTGGGATCCGTCGAATGATCGAGGAGAAACGCCCCGCGCTCATAGAGGAGCTGTATGATGGGTTTCCCGAGCACGATCAGTCCCGCCCCCGCGGGAATGGTGACGAAAAACGCGAGCCTCAGCGCGTAGTTCAACGCCTCTTTCAGCCTCGCCATATCCCCCGCGACGGCGTATCCGGCCATGAGCGGGAAGGCGACTGTCGAGATCCCTATCGCGAACGTCCCGATGGGGAACTGGATCAACCGGTTGGCCGCGAAGAGATACGTGACGCTCCCCTCGGGCAGGAAGGACGCGAACAGGTTATCCACGACGAGGTTGACATGGTACACGGCGAGCCCCGCGAGGGCGGGTATGATCAACCTCACAATCCTCCTGAGCTCGGGGTGATTCCAGACCCTTCCCACCACAAGGAAGAACCCGTTGCGCCGCAGGACGGGGATCTGCATTCCCAGCTGGACCACCCCGCCGAGCAGGACTCCCAGGGCGACGGCAAAAATGCGATCCCGGCCACTCGCCCCCCACCGCGGCGCCAGGAAGACGGTTGAGAGGATGACGGTGAGATTGAACGCCGCCTGGGACAGCGAGGGCACCGCGAAATGCCCGAGCGAGTTAAGAATCCCCATGCAGAGGGCAACGAGGGATACAAAAATAAGATAGGGGAACATCCAGCGGGTGAGGCTCACCGTGAGCGCGAACTTCTGCGGATCGGCGCTGAAGCCCGCAAGGAGGAGGCGCACGATCCACGGCGCGAAGATCATCGCGAGGATCACGACGACGCCACTGACGACCATCAGGGAGAGCATCACGGCGGAGGCGAGTTCCCAGGCTTCCCTCTTGCTCCGGTTGCGGAGGCAGTCGCTGAAGACGGGGATGAACGCCGCGCTCAGCGCACCCTCCCCCATCAGGTAGCGGAGCGTGTTCGGAAGCCGGAACGCGGCATAGAACGCGTCCGTCAGATGCCTGTCGAACATCTTCAGGACGATGATCTCGCGCACGAGGCCGAGGATGCGGCTCGCGAGCGTCGCCGCGCCCACCACGGATGCCGAGCGCGCCAGCCTCACCTTTTCCATAGACGCACCATCAAAGGCATGAACAAGAGTGTGTAATTCGGGCATACTGTAGCGCGCCCTTAAGGGTGCGCTACAGGCTACGCCAGCACACCCCCGCCCGCTTCAACAATCCATTGACACTCTGGGCTGGAGTTGATATATATCCTCCCCACACTCGCACGCGGGAAAACTACTACAGGAGGACACTCGTTATGCCGACAAGAAAATCAGCTGCGAAGCACATGCGGGCAGATGAAAAAAAACGCCGCCTCAACGCGCACGTGAGAGCGACTCTTAGAACGCTCACCAAAAAATACGGGATCTTCATCACAGCAGGCGAAATTGATAACGCAAAAAAACTCCTCCCGGTAATTTCATCGGCCCTGGACAAGGCGGCAAAGCGGGGGATCATCCACAAGGGCAACGCCAGACGTATGAAATCGCGGCTCGCCAAAAAGCTCGCGGTCTAGGCAGGTGGGACAGCGTGGGTTGGACGATATTCCGCTTTGACGGCCACAACTCCCCCGCCGTTATGATCTGTCACCACCGTTCAGTGATACGCTCCACGACGTGGTCCGCGAGATCCTCGAGGGCAAAAGGCACCGCAATCCGCTCTGACTCCGGCAGCGTGATGGTCACGAAAAATGCCTTCTCTCCTTCCACTCGCTTCGCGGTATAGACGACTTTGTTGGTTTTTGCATCCCTCAAGACCAGGTCGGCGCCGATGGTCAGCCGGTACTCCCGCGTGATATCGTTCTTGTCAAAACGGAGCGCCGACCTATTGTAACTGATGAGCGTGATATCCAGGATGGCATCCGCATCGTCCTGATTCACGACCATATAGGATCCGTCTATCTGGAACGCGGTGACAATCTTGCTGGTCGCACGGGCCTCTATGGCGGGCTCCGTGGTTTTGTTTTTCACGTTGGGGATATAGACCGATTTGATCGGATCGTCTGGATTCACAGACCCGATGCGATACCCGCACCCCGCAAGACATATTCCGACGCAGAGCAGGCTCGCGATCACCGAAACCTTTTTCATCGCTATTTCTCCTCTTTCAAGGGATAGTAAAATCGATCGTAATAATAGCCCTTCCCCGGCGAAAACGCAACCCCCTAGTTCCAGAACTTCACCGATTTTTAGAAAAGAAGTGGATTTTCACCACGGAGACACAGAGAACACGGATGAACACAGATAAGACATACCTCTTTAGTGAGAAGGACTCTCTTTCGCCCCCTGCTGCCGCTCCTGTTCTATCCATTCCCTGATTCTCGATCCCTGGGGATCGTTGGGGCGCAACTCAAGATATTTCTCCCAGTACATGGCCGCCTTGCCCCTGTCTCCGAGCACTGACTGATAGAGATGCCCGAGGCTGAAACAGGAGGGGGCAAACGCGGGATCCAGCCTCAGCGCCTCTTCAAATTCACGCCGCGCCCCGTCGTAATCGCCGAGTTCTTTGCACGCAATGCCCATGCCATGGCAGGCTCTGGTTTGTTTCGGATCTATCTCCAGCGTCTTGCGGAACGCCTCGTGCGCATTGCGGAAATCGCCCCTGGCCATGCAGGCGATGCCCAGGTTGTAGTACGCCTTTGCGTTGCCGGGCTGGAGCGCCACCACCTTCAAATACTCCTCTCTTGCCCTGTCTGTCTTCCCAAACGACTGGCAGATATCGCCGAGCGCGACATGAGCCTCTGCATCATCGGGATTCTTGCGGAGCCTCGCTTCCAGATCCGCCGAGAGCTCCGCGTACTGCTCCCTGGCGCTCTCCTCGCGCGTATCCCTGAGGCCCTCACTGCATGTGCGGAGCTTCCGCGACACGTCACCGCTCCTGTACTCAGGCCACAACCTCATGAGCTCCATGAGCTTGAGAGATGCGCGATCATAATCTTCAAGCGCCTCATTCCACTTCCCGTGCATCCTCTTCCGGTCAGCCAGATTTACGAGATCCTCGGCATCTTTGAAGATGGCCTCGCAATTTTTCAATACCTGTTTCTCATCTTCTCCCCTGCCCCGCCGTGAGCGCCAGAGCCGACCCCAGATCCCTCCTCGCCCGGCGGGGGGAGCCGTACCCTTCTGGCTCGGTGGAGCAGCGGCAACCCCCTGCTGAGGAGTTACCGATACGGGAGACGCGGCAGCCCTCTTCCAAGGCCACCACCAGCGCCTGGCGGCCGTGCCTGAAGGCGCGCTCCCGCTGCCTTCCAGGCTCGCCACGAGAGACTCGTGTTTCTGCCGGTAGTATTCCCGTACCCGCTTCTCATCAGCGGCGGTGGACTCCTCGATCTTTCCGATGCCCGCGCGTAGCTGCTCGAGCTGGGCCTCCTTGCTCCGCGCGAGCTCTTCCTTCCCGGCGATCTCCGCTGCCGCTGCCTCCAGCACGGCCGATTCGGCATCCGGCAGATCGCCGATCTCGGAGAGCTTGTTCTGCGCCACCTGGAGCTCGACCTGCGTGCTGTGCAAGTCATCCTCGAGCCTCTCAATGGCCGACTCCGCGCTCAGCATGCGCAGGCGGTTTGCCATAAGCTCGTTCCTCTCCCTCAAATCCAGCCGGGCGACGGTGAGGCGCCCGCTGAGGGCGTGTATTTTCTGCTGCCGCTCCGCAACCCCCCGCACCTCTTCGCCGGACAGTTTCCTGGGGATCACGTACTTCCAGAACTGATAGCGCGTGCGCCCCCTGATCTTTATCTTCCTGATTGCGGAATTCTGGCTCTCGATCAACCTCTCGATCTCGTCAACAACGTCCTGTGCCTGCCTGATCGCCTCCGCCGCCTCGAGCTTCTTCTCCTCCCGCTTGGCGATCTTGCGCGCCTTCTCGCCATACCGCGTGAGCGGGTAATTCCTGATCACCTCCTGAAGATAGATGAGCGCCGCCTTGGGGTTCCCACGCGCCTCGTAAAATGACCCTATCTGGTAGAGCGAGGCGGCCTTCCTGCCCTGCAGCTCGGTAGACATCTCCTTGGCGAGCTCCACGTTCTTATCCGAGGAGTACTCCTCGACGTACTCCCTCAGGCGGTTGATGGCTTCCTGCGCTGCCTCCTGATCATAGGGCGCCGCGTCGGCCTGCCGGTATGCGCAGACTCCCAGCTGGTACTTCGCGGACGGGACAAACTCGCTGTGGGGATATCTGATGGGAATCTTTTCGAACTCAATTGCCGCTTCGGTGTAGTCCTTCTTGTGCATGCAGGCCATGCCCAGGTTGTACTGGACGTTGGGGGCGAGGTCGCTGAAGGGCGCGTTCGAAAGGATCTTGCTGTAGATCGCGATCGCACGCTTGTCCGAACCCGCGGGGTTAATCCTCAAGAAACCGATTGCCTTTCCCTGGAGAAAGAGGTTCCCAATCTTGAACTGGCGGTTCAGGATGAGATTGATCTTCGGATATGAGGAGTAGTTATCGAGAACGGCCTGGTAGGCATTGAAGGCCGCGTAGTAACTCCGCGTCTTTTCGAGCATCTCGGCGACCCGGAACTGCGCCTCCGCGGCAACGGGGGATGAAGGGAAATTATCCACCACTTTCTGGTACGCATCCATGGCGCGCTTAAAGTCTCCTTTCGATTCCAGGGTGTGGGCGTACTCGAACTGCTCCTGCGCGCTGGGGTAGGACATGGGCGCGAAGGGATTCCAGGCTGCTATGGCATCAGTGAGAGACACCACGCACGCCACGGCGATCGCCATGGACGCAATCCGCCTCGCATGTGACATGCTGTTCCCTCCCTCACCGAGATGCAAAAATAACGGCCCAGATGATTCGCAAAATGAGATTGCTGTAGATCCCCGTGACGAGGTCATCGAGCATGATCCCCCACCCTCCCCCCACCCTCTGGACACTGCCCGCGGGGAAGGGCTTGACGATGTCCAGAAACCGGTTGAGGACGAAGCCGAGAAAGAGCGTCATGGGCGTGAGCGAGAGCCCCGCAAAGGTGACCATGGCGCTCACCGCCTCGTCAATCACTATCCGCGGCGAATCATGCTGGCCGAACGACTCCTCCGCGATGCTGCTCGCCCACACCCCCACCACGAAGAGGAGCGCCGCGACGATACCATAGATCCACGGCCATTGTGCCAGGAGCAGCACCGGGATGAGCCCTGCGGCCGCGCCGGCCGTCCCCGGGGCCAGCGGCGCGTATCCTGCTCCAAAACAGGTCGCAAAAAGGATGGCCGCTCTCTTCATTGGGTATCTCGCATACACCAATCTTTAAACTTTACACCTTACACTTTGAACTGTTGTTACCGCTTCCCTTCCCAGAACAGGCCCTTGTTCTCATAGAGGTAATAGAGCCCCGAGCCGACTGTCAGCGCCACGGTCAGGAGCATGAGCCAGTACACGAAATTGGCGAAGTGCGCCCCGTACAGCTCGTTGAACCTCTCGCCAATCCCCAGCGCGAAGGCGACGTCCCTGAACGCGAGGAAGGTGAGGATGATGAGAATTGAGGCAACCTGCGAGACGGTCTTGTGCTTCCCCCAGAGCCCTGCCGCGAGGACCTGCCCCTTCGAGAGCGCGAGCAGGCGCAGGCTCGTGATGATGAATTCCCTGCTGATGATGATCACCACCATCCAGGCGGGCACGTGGGTCGCCGGCAGCTGCACGAAGGAGATAAACGCAGCGCAGATAATCATCTTGTCGGCGACCGGATCCATTAGTGTTCCGAAATCAGTGACGATGCCATGCCGCCTGGCGAGCCTGCCATCATAGACGTCGCTGATGACCGCGGCGGCGAACACGATCCAGGCCGCGAACATGGAGAACGGGAACCGCGCCCACAACAGAAAGAGAAAGATGAACGCGAGCACCACCCTCAGGATTGTGAGCTTGTTCGGCAGATTCATTACCAGTAGTAAGGATTAAGCACTAAGAATTAAGCCTGCATCGCATAACGAAATTCCATACTTAATGCTTAATCCTTAATTCTTAATCCTCTCAACTATCTCCCCCACCAGATCGTACTCCGTAACACCGGTCACCCGCACATCAATGAGGTCTCCCGGCGTGACACCGCTCCCCGAGAAATACACGGTCCCATCGACCTCGGGGGCGTCGCCCTCGGTCCTGCCCTTGAAACCAAATGATCCCTCGCGCAGCTCTTCATCCACCAGCGTCTTCACCACCCGCCCCATCATCCGCTCGTTCGCGGCGCGCACGATCTCCTGCTGGAGCGCCATGAGCCTGTGGAACCTCTCCCGTTTCATCTCGTGCGGGACCTGTCGGGGAAGCGCTGCCGCAGCGGTCCCCTCTTCGCGGGAGTAGATGAACGCCCCCAAGTGCTCAAAGCGGGCCTCGCCTACAAACTCAAGAAGCTCGCGGAAATGCGCTTCTGTCTCTCCAGGGTACCCGACGATGAACGTGGTCCGCACCGTCACCCCGGGGATGAGGCTCCTCACTGACCGGAGCTTCTCAACGACCCTCGCCTTCGTTATTCGTCTGTTCATTGCGGCGAGGATCGGATCAGAGATATGCTGGAGCGGAAAATCAACGTATGCACACACCCCGGGCTCCTCCGACATGCACCTCAGGAGCTCCTCCGTATAGTGCGCAGGGTGGCCGTAGAGAATTCTAATCCAGGTCAGACCCTCGACCTCCGCAAGCCCCCTCAGGAGCACAAGCAATCTGCGCTCGCCATACAGGTCAATCCCGTACGACGTCGTGTCCTGCGAAATGAGGTTGAGCTCCCGCACACCATCCGAGGCGAGATTACGCGCCTCCTCAAGGATGGAACCAATCGACCGTGACGCGAGCCTGCCCTTGATGGCAGGGATGAGGCAGTAGCTGCACCCATTGCTGCAGCCCTCTCCTATTTTTACGTATGCGTAGTGCCGCGGAGAAAGCCTGATCCGCGGGCTCAGATGGTCGTACAGAAACCAGCCGCCCCGCGCGCCTGCCTGGGGGCGCCGCGGGGGTGCGCCAGGGCGTTCCGTCATCAAACCGCTGATGAGGCGGGCGACCTGTGGGATCTCGCCGGGGTGCAGGAAGAGGTCCACGCCGGGGAATCTCTCCGCCAGCCGATGGCCTCGCCGGGCGGGGAGACATCCCGCGACGATCACGCACTCCAACTCTCCCTTCATTTTGAGGGCGACCAGTTCCCTGATCGTATCCCCCGATTCCTCCTCAGCGTCGCGGATAAACGAGCACGTGTTGACGATGACAACCTGCGCCTCATCCAGCTCCTCGCAGGTATCGTATCCTCCCTCTTTCAGATACCCAAGTATGACTTCCGAATCAACCAGATTCTTCGCGCAGCCGAGGCTTGTTACGCCAACCTTTATCGTCATAACCAATTAAATCCCAAACCCCAAATCCCAAATGACAAATACCAAATCAAAAAGATTAATGCTCGCCGTTCCCCCTTCGCCCCCTAGCTTGATTGCTTGATAGCTCGATCGCTCGATCGCTCGATCGCTCGCTCACTCCGCGCGCATCTTCCCCCTGTAGAACACGATCTTCCCATCCTTGTCAATGAAGATGTTCTGCGCCGTTTTCCCCTTCAGCTCTTTGACTGGTTTTCCGTCGAGCGAGAGCTCAACCAGACGGGGCTTGGCGATGCGGATGTCAAAACTCTCCCCGGCCAGCCAGAACTCCTCTTTCCCCTTTTGCACAGTTCCCTGGAAGAGCAGGACGCCGTCTGCGTACACCTTCATCCAGACGTTCTCTTTCACCCTGGCCTCGAGTTTCCTTTGCCTCGCCCTGACCACCTGGGGCGGCGGCATCGCCGCCGCGGGTTCGATCGTGGGGCTCGCCGGCGGGAGTGGGGGGAGCGGCAAGGTCTCCAGCTCCTCGGTGCTCACCGCCGGCTTGCGCGCGCGCGCGTCCGAGCACGACCTCCAGAACTTGAGGCCGGAGGCAACCACGATCGCAATCACGATCGCCGTGCCGATGCCGATTGCCGCGAGCCTCCACACAGTCGGGCTGGATGGTGCGAAGGTTTCACTCTCGGGAGGGAAGGCCTGTCGCAATACGCCCGCGTGCTCCTGCACGTACTGCTCGACGAGAGGCCGCGGATCAAGGTCGAGGTACTCGGCATATATCCTGAGGAATCCCCTCGCATAGGCGGGGGCGGGGAGAAGTGAAAATTCGCCACTCTCCATTGCCGCGATATACCTCTCGCTTATCTTTGTATCCCGAGCGACCTGGGCTATCGGAATCTTCCTGTCTTCACGCGCGCCGCGCAGATAATCGCCGATTGAATCCATACGTCAACCTCCTCTTGGAAAATCCCAAATCCCAAACTCCAAATCCCAACAAAACGAGGACTAAGTACACAGTATCATAAATATGATGACATATAAATATTGCTTTTCAAGAACGGATGCGGCACAATACGAAGACAAAGAAGGAGGCGTATTGTGCCCAGAACAAGCCCATTCAAGATTATACTCTCTTCGGAAGAA
>JAPLCX010000116.1 GCA_026392035.1 Candidatus Auribacterota bacterium
TCTAATTTCAGGCGGCATGGCCACGATCCCAGCACGTGCGACATTATTGTCTGCTGGAAACACGACTGGAAAGATTGCCCTAAGAATATCTTTGTGATCGAGTTAAGAAGTGAATTAGAGAATTATATATAACACTGAAGGCGGAAAGCTTCAGGTTCACACCATGACTATTGATTAAGGAATATTGATTGGTGCTGGAGCGAACAAGTCATTCATTCTTCTGGGGTCTGACCCACCTTAATCCTTCCCCTCAAGGGAGGCTGTCTCATAACTGTCATTGCGAGGAGTCCCGTCCCGCTAAGCGGGAGGACGACGAAGCAATCTCGCATGTTACGCATAAAAGAGGGATTGCCGCGCTCCCCCGCCATTGCGGGGTCGCTCGCAATGACATGGTAGACATTTTGAGATAGCCTCAAGGGGTGAGGAGAATGTACCGCACCCACACAGAATGGTGGAAGAGAACCTGAAAAGAAAAGACTTGCAACTAAATCAATCCTGCATACAATTGTATGCAGGATTGATTTAGTTGTCTCCAGCCCCCCCCTGAGGTGGAGCGAATCACTTCTTATGAAAAAATTGACAAAAACACGGGCGGAGCTCTTGAGATTATTCTTCGATCATCCTGATCAATCTTTTTACATGCAGGAGATAGGGAGAATTGTGGGTAAAAAGCCCGGCTATTTTCAGAGAACGATTAATAATTTGCAGAACGAAGGTATTCTCACGAGTAAATATTTCGCACATGCAAGATTCTTTGAGCTGAATAAAGAGTATCTTCTTTACAATGAGCTGAAAAGGGTCGTGCTAAACTCAGTCGGTCTCAAAGACGGCAGTACCGCAACATTCGCAATCGGAAAAACTCATAAATTGGGTTCTCTTCCGTTTTGTGTGGGTAAATCACGTAAATCCCTCCCCCTCTGACGGGGAGCTTGTCCCGAGCGAAGCCGAGGGAAGGCTCGGTGGGGGTGTGGACTACAGTTTCTGGTGGCTAGTTTCTGGTTACTAGTAACGAGCAACGAGAAACCAGGAACTGTTTTTATCCCCCTCACCCCACCCTCTCCCTCCTGGGGAGATGGGATAACAACAAAAAGGCGTTGCAAAGGTTAGTTTCCATATTGGGTGAGCTCACATATCCTGGATTGCTTTGCAAAATCAAACTCACACAGATTGGAAGAAAACCATAAATTGTAATGCCTCAGAAGGTGTGAAAAAATTGCCTCCCGGCCTTTTTTGCAGGGGTCGCCTGCCTGCCGGCGGGCAGGGATTTATCCGACCCGTCAGCGGGCTTGATAAATCAAGCCCCTAGTGTGCCCGGCATGTGCTGCATCTCGCAAGCTGAAAGGAGCTTGCCGGAGCCGATAGCGGCAACCGTAGCCGAACCGCAAGGCGTAGCCGTAAGGTGAAGCTGAAAGAAGCGGAAGGCAAACCCTCGACCGCAGGACTTCCTTGGCGACCCGAAGGCCTGCGGCGCGGTGAAGCCGCGGTAGTAGGCGAACGGGGGACTCCAAGGGGACGCCGCCGCGAACCTTCCGAAGGAGAGCGATGCACGAGCAGTTGATGGGAAATGCGCAACTCCATCAGCGCCTGCGATTCAGCTATGGTCGCTGGGTTCAATCGCCGGATGCTGAAAACGGCATGTCCGGTGGTGTGGGAGGGCCTGCGGGCGCAATCCCGCAGGCCCGACCCGATCACGATGGGTTACATATGCCGAAGCGACAAACCGCATTTTTTCACACCTCCTGATCCATTACCACAAATTGATAGATAAGATCAGCGGTCTTGCCGAAAAGGGGAAGTAACAGAAGAAGCTCTTTCGAGAATGATAAAGTCTTATATGACGAAGGCAATATTATTCTGCACCTATTGTTCAGCGGTGAAGCGAAGAAAGAGGGGATTGATGCCCGCCATCAGGCGGTATCTCTCTCCGAGAATTCGCGCTGTGTACCGAGAGGGCCGTCGCACGGGTGCGGCATTCGCAATACTCTCCGGCCAGTTCGGCCTCATCGGCCCATGGAAGCGGATTCCTTACTACGACCGCCTGCTCGAGTCTCCCGAGATCCCCGCCCTGCTCCCGCAGATGGTTAGATACCTGGAAAGCAAAAAATACCGGGCTGTCCGTTTTTATCATGATCCGCTACGGACCAACCCCAAAATCAGACCATATCTAGAGGCGATCGGGCGAGCCTGCCGCACGACAGGGGTTCACCTCACCATGGTCGAGATCCCTCCCTGCCAAAATGTTTGATTATTGCATCTGGTTGCAGTTGTTCTAACTCCTGAGATCGCTCAGATTGCCAGATTTGATCTAATTGGTCGGGCGGTTGTTAGGTTAGTTGCCGACCGGCGCTCAGGGCACGAAAAGGTAGGTAAGGAGGGTGTCGTGTGAAGAGTATTCCCACTTTCCACTCTCCACTTCTCACTGTAGTGATGGTGCGGAAGGGGGGAGTCGAACCCCCACCCCGTTGCCAGGACTGCGCCCTGAACGCAGCGCGTCTGCCAGTTCCGCCACTTCCGCATTTTGCGCGCCTATTCTAAATCATCCCTGACGCTATGTCAATCAGGGCTCATCAATGATCCTGTGATTCAGACAGTGGGGAAGGATTTATGGCGAAAGCCTGACGTTGGATTAGCGCAAAGCTATGGGTATGGGATGTGGGGGGAATACACACCATAAAAGGAAGGCTCCGTCGTGCAAAAAAGCACGTTTAGACAAGGAGTCCCCTGGCAACAACCGGAGTTGTCGCTGAAGGAGAGGCGAGATGATCTACCACGGGCCCTTACCTACTCCG
>JAPLCX010000117.1 GCA_026392035.1 Candidatus Auribacterota bacterium
AAATGATGTTCGCCACGGATTTTCACGGATAACCACACGGATGGCCGCAGATGAAGCTTTCTTTTCATCTGTGAATATCCGTCATAATCCGTCCCGCTTAGCGGGATCCGTGGCCCCCCTCTATAAGTGACCCCTTACCGCCGTTACCTAATACCTCAGTTACGGGGGCAGTAATCCACTCTAAGCAGTGTTTTCATCCACGGATTGACACGGATTTACACGGATAGCCTGTTTAAAAATCCGTGCTCGTCCGTGAAATCAGTGGATAATCGTTTACATTGTTTCCCCCCTATAGCTGAGGGATTACGCCGTTACGTATTCAGGATTGGAGGTCTTTGTGCTACAATCGCCGTGAGGTGGTGGAAAAGTTTCAAGAGGCAATTACCATGGCAAAAAAAGGAAGAATGGTTTTTGGTCCGGTCCCCTCGCGCAGGTTGGGTTTTTCTCTTGGTGTGGACCTGGTTCCTTTTAAAACCTGCCCCCTGGACTGTGTTTACTGCCAGCTCGGCCGGACGACCGACAGGACGCTGCAGAGGAGAACGTACGTTTCCCCCGGGGAGATCATCAGGCAGATCAGGGCTGCGCTGAAGAGGGGCGGCAGGATCGACTGGATCACCCTCTCGGGATCAGGGGAGCCCACGCTGCATTCGGAGATCGGGAAGATAATCCGGACGATAAAAATAATGACCGACATCCCCGTCGCGGTCCTCACGAGCGGCGCCCTCCTCCATAATGCTTCGGTCAGGAACGCCCTGCGCGCCGCAGACTTGGTGATCCCCGATCTCGACGCCGGCTCAGCGGGGGTATTCCGCACGGTCAACAGGCCCCACCGCTCCCTCACCTTCAAGAAGGTGGTGTCGGGCATCAAGGATTTTGTTTCTCATTTTCCCGGCAGGGTATGGCTGGAGGTGGTGCTCGTGAAGGACGTCAACGATTCACCGGCAGAGCTCAGGAGGATAAGCGCGCTCGCGGCAAAGATACGGCCGGCGCGCGTGCAGCTGAATACCGTCGTCCGTCCCCCGGGGGAGGTGTGGGTGCGACCGCTCTCCCCCCGTGAAATGCAGCGGGCGCGCGCTTTCATGGCAAAGTGCCTTCGGGTAATCCCCATTGATGTCATCGCGCAATCCGCGGGCGTTGGGGTTCGCAGCCTCGCCGAGGATATCGAAGAGAGAATCCTCTCCTGGCTCCAGCGGCGGCCCGCAACCGCACGCGATCTTGCCAGGGGAACGGGTGCCCGCATGAGCGATATCACGAGGCGCATCACGCACCTCGTTGAAACTGGCAGGGTGAGAAAGACGACCTTCAGGGAAGCAATCTATTACATTGCGCTGTGAGATGCACGCGGCGACGTCACTGCAGCGCTTTCTCAAACGATGCGAACGCCTCGATAACGCCCCGCTCATCCTTCGCCCTGCAGAGCGCAACCCTCATTTTAAGATTCCTGAGGAGCTTCGTGAGCCGGGCCAGTAGCTGCAGGTGCAGATCGAGTTTGGGCGTGCAGAGCAACACTACTACATGGGTGAGTTTCCCATCGATCGACTCAAAGTCTATGCCGTGCCACGAGAGGCCCAGCACGAGGCGGGGCTTCTTGATGATGCCCGTCAGCGGCTCTCGCGGGTGCGGGATGGCAACACCGTCCGCGAGGGCGGTACTGCACATGCGCTCTCTCTCAATGACCGCATTTCGAATCATCTTCTTATATTTACGGTTCACGCCGCCATGCTCGATCAAGAGCTCGATAAGCTCATCAATCACCGCCAATTTGTTCCTGCCGACAATCCTTCTTGTGATGCATTTCGGGTCGAGCAGCGGATGGATCGCGATGGAATGCTCACTATAGTCTCTCTCCAATGTATTCAATTGGTTGATGTCAAAATCTTTCACGCCGCGATGGAGCCAATCCCTGATCTCCGCGGTCTTGACGAGCAATCTTCCGTCCTTGTCCCTCTGGGCATATCCCTTTTCGACAATGAGCTTGATCGCCCGCGCGCTCATGTTGAGGAACTTGGCGGCCTCTTCCAGCGTCATAAACTCACCAGGCATAGCAACTCCTTGTAATGACAAATACCAAAGCACAAATGACAAAGCGCCAAGGTAGTTTTGTCATTTGAATTTTGTCATTTGTCTTTATCCTCTCGTACCTCAATCCACGTCACCGTGGGGGGGTGCGCTCTTCCCGAGGGGCGGCAATCAGTCTCGATTTTCATGCCGGCGCGCAGCTCGCCGATGCGTAATGGGCGCGCGCCACAGAATATCAGCGTGGCGGCATCATCGATGTGAAAGGTGTCGATCGATCCGGATTCGTTTTCAACCTTGAGGATCCGTCTCTCTCGATCGATCGAAAGAATCGTCCCCAGGGACGTCCCTCCCGCACCTGGTCCGCCTCGCGCCGTGCCCGAGCCGAGAACTAACGCGGGGAGGACGAGGCACAAGACCGCACTCATCTCTATGGGGAAGCGCCGGGTGTGCGGGGGCACCCTCATGACGGGTTCTTTTCCTGATGCTCCTTGCACTGCAGGCATAATCTCGCATAGGGAACTGCATCGAGGCGGGCCTCATCTATTGGATGAGCGCACTGCTCGCAACAACCGTACTCACCGCTCTCTATTTTCTCAAGCGCTGCGTTTATGTCATTGAGTACGTTCTGCTCGCGCGATGCGAGGGTGAGCGTAAGGTCGCGATCATACGAATCACTCGCCGAGTCAGCAAGGTGGATGGCGTAGCCCGAGAGATCGCCTGATTTCTCCTTGAGCGACTGGCTCAGCGCCCCTTTCTGCAGCGCGTTGACTTCGCTCAGAATTTGTTCCTGGAGCGAGAGTAATTTCTGCTTCATCTCGTTGGGCTTCTGCGTATCCATAATCGGCACTCCCAAGGTCTTGCCCGAGAATCGCCCCTCTTGCGGAACGCGCGACTCTCATGCGTATGGTAGCAGCTCTTCCGGCAGAGGGCAAACATTTTTTCCAGATTTTTTCCAGATTTTCTTCTTGAACTTATCTCGTCGCAGAATATAATAGACCTGTAAGCGGCCTGAGGGGTTGAGCGATGTCTTCAAAACGGGCGAGGCGGGTTGCGGTTATCTACAATGTGTTTCACCCTCGTGATCCGCGCCAGGAACATGAGGATGACGCATCGGAGAGCATCCTCACCGATGTCCTGCGCGTTCGGGATATCCTCGCGAAGCGGGGCGATCATGCCTTCTGCATCCCCCTCATCCGCAGCGCGGGGAATTTTTTCAAAAGGCTCATCGCTTCACGACCAGATCTGGTATTCAACCTGTGCGAGGGAGCAATGGGCGACAGCCAGCATGAGATGAATGTCTGTTCCCTCCTCGAGTTGAGCGGGATACCCTATACCGGTTGCGGCCCGCTCACCCTGGGCATCGCCCTTGATAAAGCGCTCACCAAGAAGCTCCTCATCGCGGAGCGCATCCCCACCCCATCCTATTTTGTATGTGACGGGAGCGTCCCCCGCACGCTGCCGCGGGGAATGCGTTATCCCTTGTTCGTCAAACCCCTCAGGGAGGACGCGAGCCTCGGAATATCCCGAAGCGCCTTCGTGACAAGCAGGGCAAGGCTCATGGAGCGATGCCGGTTCATCGTCACGCGGTACCGCCAGCCCGCCCTGGTCGAAGCGTATGTCGAAGGGCGAGAGCTCAATGTCTCAATCATCGGCAACAGGAGACCGGTCGTCCTGCCCATCTCCGAAATTGACATGAGCCGGATACCTGAGGGGAGGCCGCGCGTGTGCGACTATCGCGCGAAGTGGGTCCCCGAGAGTGAAGAGTATGTCACCACCGTGCCGCTGTGCCCGGCCCGCCTGGCGCGCGCGACGGAGAGGATGGTAAAAGAAACGGCGCTCGCCTGCTATCGCATCCTATCCTGCCGCGGTTATGCCAGGGTGGATATCCGTCTGAGCCGGACGAATGTGCCCTTTGTACTTGAGGTCAACCCGAATCCATGCATCGGGCTTGACGCGGGGGTCGTGCGCTCCGCGGCAGCCGCCGGCATCCCGTACTCTGATTTTATCTGCAGAATTGCCGACCTCGCCCTCCGGGGCGATTGGTAGTGCGCCGCCCCTTTCGAACGGATAGAATTTGCATTCTCTTTTTTTCGCCGTGATGATATATTTACCGTGAAGGTCAGCTCATCGCTCATCGCGTGGGAGCGCGGTGAATCTTCCTGTTCATGCTGGGCCGCATCCATGAAGCTCATTGTTCACCCATCAACACTGCGTGGCGAGGTACGGATTCCGGGTTCCAAATCACACACCATCAGGGCGGTGGTGATCGCCACCCTGGCAGCAGGGCGCTCGAGGATTATCAAACCTCTGGATTCAGCCGATACGAGATCTGCCATCGGGATGAGCCGCGCGTTCGGCGCAAATGTAGAAACAGGCGAGGACTGGTTCATTTCAGGCACCGCGGGCGCTCCCTCGGTGCCTGAAGACGTGATTGATGTGGGCAACTCCGGGACGGCGTTGAGGTTGGGAATGGGGGTCGCGGCGCTGTGCCCCGGCTACACGGTTTTTACCGGTGACCACCAGATCAGGCGCCGCCCCGTCCACGCGCTCATCGAGGCATACCGATTGCTGGGGGCGGAGGGATTCACCACCCGTCCGAACGGATGCGCGCCGGCCGTGATACGCGGCAGGATGGAGGGCGGGCGAACGGAAATCAGGGCGGTCACCTCGCAGTTCCTCTCTAGCCTCCTCATCTCGACTCCCCTCGCCGAGAAGAACTCTGAGATCAGGGTACTGCAGCTGAACGAGGTCCCTTACGTGGAGATGACGCTCTCCTGGCTGGATTCACAGCGCATCACCTACGAGCGCAAGGCGTGGGACCGTTTCTACCTGAAGGGGGGCCAGAGATACTCCGCATTCGATCGCCGCATCCCCGGGGACTTCTCCTCGGCAACGTTCTTCCTCTGCGCGGCGGCAGTCACGGGTGGCGAACTTGTCCTGCGCGGTCTGGACATGGGTGACGTCCAGGGAGACAAGGCAGTGGTAGGCATGCTGAAAGAGATGGGGGCCGAGATCGAGATCATGGCCGACGGCGTGAGGGTGAAGGGCGGTGACCTGAGGGGTGCCGAGTTCGACCTCAACAGCACGCCGGATGCGCTCCCCGCGCTGGCGGCAATTGCCTGCTTCGCCGCTGGTGAAACAAAGCTGCGGAACGTGCCACAGGCCCGTCTCAAGGAGACAGACCGGATCGCGGTAATGGCGCAGGAGCTGAGGAGGATGGGGGGAGACGTGGAAGAGCGCGCGGACGGCCTGATCATCAGGGGGAAGCGGCTGAACGGCGCGCTGGTGTCCGGCCACCACGACCACCGCGTGGTGATGGCGCTGGCAGTCGCGGGCCTCGCGGCGGGCGGAGAAACCGTTATAAACACTGCCGAAGCGACGGGCGTCACCTTTCCCGATTTCACGGAACTGATGCGGCGGTGCGGGGCACGGATGGAACTCGTGAACGAGTAAATCCCAAATCCAAAATCCCAAATCCCAATAGCTAATCAATGTTTATTATTTGGGATTTGGAGTTTGCCCCTCATGGGTTCTCGTCCACGCCCCTCCGGGGTCCTTGTCCCGAGGCCCCGTCGGGGTCGAGGGAAGACCCCTTTCGGGGTCGAGGGAGGATTTGGGATTTCGCAAAGGAGGTTCTGCGTATGCTCGGCAATACGTTCGGTCGCGTATTCAGGATCACCACGTGCGGTGAGTCATACGGGGGCGGCCTCGCCGTCATTGTGGATGGTGTCCCGGCAGGGATAAAACTCACCAACAGCATGATCCAAGAGGAGCTCGACAAGCGGAAGCCCGGCCAGAGCGACCTCGACTCACCGCGCAAGGAGACCGACATCGCCGAGGTTTTCGCGGGGCTTGGCCAGGAAGGGCTGACCACCGGCGCGCCGGTGGGGATCATCGTGCGCAATGTTGACAGGCAACCGGAGCACGTCGAGCAGTACCGCTCGGTGAAGCACCTCTTCAGGCCGGGCCATGCCGAGTACACCTTTTTCGTGAAGTACGGGGAGCACTACGACTGGTGCGGGGCGGGGCGCGCGAGCGGGCGGGAGACTGTCGGGAGGGTCGCGGGAGGGGCGGTAGCGAAGCAGATTTTGCTGCGCGAGAATATCGAGGTGCTTGCCTACGTCAAGGAGAGCTGCGGCATCAGCGCGCGGGACATGAGCTTCGAGGAGATCAAGAAGAACTATCGCGCGAATCCGCTCAACTGCCCGGACTGTGCAGCCGCGGAACAAATGATCGCGAAGATTCTTGAAATCAAGCGCGCGGGTGATACCTGCGGCGGCGTGGTTGAAATCATTGCCCGCGGGGTTCCCGCAGGCCTGGGCGAGCCGGTATTCGACAAGCTCTCCGCCACGATCGCTCACGGACTCATGAGCATCGGAGCGGTAAAAGGCGTGGAGATCGGCGCCGGCTTCGCCGTGGCGGGGATGCGAGGATCTGAGTGCAACGATCCGCCCTATATAGAGAAGGGCAGGGTGCGATTCCGGACGAATAATGCAGGCGGCTTCATGGGAGGGATCACTAATGGCGAGGATCTCATCATCCGGATGGCGGTGAAGCCGACGCCGACAATTTCGATGGAACAGGACTCCATAGACAAGCGCGTGATGGAACCAGCCAGGCTCGCCGCGATCACCCGACGCGACGCCACGATCTGCCCGCGAATCTACCCCGTCGCCGAAGCAATGGTCCGCATCGCCATCCTGGACGCCCTGTACCTGTGGCGGGCGTGGCAGGGAGTGCAGAACATAAAGAAGTAGCGCACCCCCTTCAGGGTGCGAAAGATCGTGGGGCGTGTGGGCGTAGGGGGTGATGGCGCATAGAGTTAAGATACTTTCTTTGTGGTTACGCCGTTACACCGATACGCCTCACGCCGATACGGCTGAGAGCCCGAGTCCTGATCCCCACATGAAAGAGTATGCCGTCATAGGGTGGCCCCTCGGCCACTCCATGTCACCGGTGATTCACAATGCATCATTCGAAGCCCTCGGCCTCCCCTGCCGGTTTACGGCGCAGCCGGTGTCACCCGCCTGCTTTGACCAGTTCATGAAATCCGTCCCCTCTGCGCCGTTCAAAGGGCTGGCGGTCACGATCCCCTACAAAACCGAGGTCATCAAGTACTGTACGGTGCGTGCGGGGGAGGTGGAGACAATTGGCGCGGCGAACACTGTCTCTATCACCGGCGGAGGTGTCCTGATGGCCGATAACACAGATGCGTCCGCGGTGGGCCGCACACTGAGAGATGCCGGTGTCTCTCCCCGGGGCAGGCGGGTCATCGTGCTTGGAGCGGGGGGCGCCGCACGCGCGGCGTGCGCACAGGTGCTCCGCGAGGGGGCTGCCTCACTGACGATCGCTAACAGGACGCTCTCCAGGGCGGAGGCTCTCAGGAGGGATCTGCTCAACGCGTTTCCTTCAGCTCGCGAGGTGGCGGCCATCACTCTCCCGGGCGAGGCGCTCGCCCATGCATTGAGGTCAGCTCATATCCTCATCAACACCACCTCGGTGGGGATGCACCCCGCGGCGGAAGAGAGCCCTCTCCCGACCGAACTGCTCACGCGCGACATGGTGGTCATGGACGCGGTCTATAACCCTGTTGAGACGCGCCTGATCAGAGAGGCGAGGGCGATCGGCGCCGGGACGATCACGGGCACGGACATGCTCATCTACCAGGCGGCTGAGCAGGAACGGATCTGGCTGGGGGTGGATGCGCCGCTCCCGGCGATGCGGGAGGCGCTGCTCAGAGAACTCGGGAGAGGCGCGTGAGCCGGCTGTCGCAGAGGTTAATGAGCGCCTGGGGAGTCCCCGCTTTCTTCCTGAACGCCGCGCTCCATCTCCTCCGGTATGCCGCGTGGAGCTTTTTCAGGAATGCCTCGCTCACCCCTTGCCACTGCTTTGACTTGACCGCTTTGAACTCCTCGAAGGGCTGACGGTATTCATCCTCCGGCCAGCGCTCGTGCAGGGCATCCTCGAGCGTCCAGCCTGTCTCAGCCAGGTGCCTGAGCTCCCTCCAGTACGCCTCCAACTTTCTCAGGTAATCCTCGATGTCGTAGGCCCGCGTCCCGGCGTCGTAGATGACGCAGCGCTCGAGCGGATAGTAGGTCGATTCGTACTGCGACAGTTCGAACTCCGGCGCGAGGAGGCACCGGCTCCGCATGAGATCGGTCCCCTGGATTTTTATCTTCACCGCGGTCTTGGAGTCGGCGAGGTGGAACTTGCCCTCGAGGTACACGGCGCAGGTCCGCTCGTACCGCGGGAAGAGCTGGCGCAGCATCGCGTGGTACTGCCTGAGGAGCTTCTCGAGCTTGTGGCAGCCGATGGTGAAAAAGAATACCTGGCGGATGGGCGTCCCGCTGTTCTTGGCCAGGTTCACGATGATGTCCATGCCATTGCTGATCGTGATCCCGGTGGCGATGACGTCAGCGAAGAAGAGCGTGCCGTCGGGGGGAATGAGAATCTTGCGGTACTGGTTGTCCTTGATGAACCACCGCCCGTATTTGTCCTTCTCGCGCTGCGACGTGATGAAGGAGGACGAGTGGATATTGAAGCCGTACGCCCGCGCGAGCGCGCGCCGCATGCCGAAGTTGAGGCTGCCCCGGAGGAAGTGGACGACCCCGATTGAGCGAGGATCAAGCCTGCGTATCGCTGAGGCCGGCGGGAAATTGACGAGGATCGAGGCGATCGCGGACTCGAGAAGGTCGGTATACCTGACACCCATGATCTCCGGCCGGTTGCAGACCTCCCGGCTCTCGGGGGTTGAGGCAATGTAGCGCACCAGGCTGTCGCCGTACTCACCCTTGAGCTCGTAGATGACTGCTCGCTTGTTCTTCTTGAGGAGCTTGAGGTATTCCACGCACTGTCCCCCGGCTTACGCCAGCGTCTCTATCTCTCGCGGCAGCGTCACGAGGAGGGCGTCCCGCTCATCGCGGGCCCTGGTAATCCTCACCAGGCGGCTCCTGACCCGCAGTCGGTAGCCACCGAAATACTCCCCGCGCTGCGACCCGTCATAGATGACCACATCGATCGGCTCGCGACGCTGCCGGCCATCCAGGGTGACGTGGTCGAGCGTGAGGATGGCGGGGAGGTAGCCGGTGTGGCGGTCATTGACGACCACTCCGCTCGCTGAAACCGATTCCTTGATGACCTCCATGCGAAAATCTTTGAGGGGTATCTCATCGCGGCGCGCGTACTTGAAAAATGGACAGATGACCGTGCCGAGGTGCTTGAATCGAAGGGGCCAGGTTTTGCCGAGCTCGACACACTCTCGATCCGGGCTTTCCCTCTTGAGCTGCCTGATGCGCTTGATGATCTCGAAGTTCTCCTGTACGCTCCCGAAGAAGATGACGTCCACATCCTCCTCGGGCTCTTTATAGTAACCGTACGAGAGCGATCCGTTGCACCCCACCCGTTCCCTCGGCACGCACAGGAGCTCCTCGAGAGAGCTGACGACCTCCGCGATCCGTGGCGTGGATTCCATGAGGAGACGGAGGGATCTTTTGCCGTCAAAGTAACCCCTCATCTCGCTGAGGAGGAAATGACTGAAGTGGTCCGCATAGGGGGGGCGTGGCGGTCGCGTGGCGAGCTCGGGGAGCAGCTCGACCTGGCGGCGCACCTGCTCCTTGTAGGAAACAATCACCAGTTTCCCGCCTTCATAGCGCCGGTGGGTCCAGTTAAAATTTTTTCCGTAAATGATTATATGACCATCGGGATCGGGATATTTGATCAGGCAACCGAAGAGCCCCCCCGGAGGGTGGGCATATCCCTCGCTGTACACAAGGCCGCCCTTCCTGTGCAGGAAATACATGGCGTCCGAAGGCCCGTCGGCGAGCTTCTCCACAGGGAGAAGGTACTTCTGTACTGTTTTTTCAAAAAGATCATTCATCGCGCGTTCTTTCGTTTCTCCGCCGGCGACTCGCGTGCGCACTATGCCTGCAAAGGATAGCACAGATTGCCCTCGTCCGGCAACATTCGAATGAGGAAGGGCTTTTCCAAACAGGAACACAAGATGAGCTGTAACATCCTGGAATGCACGATGTAATAACGCTGCCGCCGCGGAGATCACTCCTCCTGCGCCGGCGGAGGGGTATGGGTCATCTGGGCGATGTTCATGCCGACGAGCCTCGCGATGAGGATCGCGACGAAGAGTTGCCCGGAAATTGCTTCCATATACGAGAGCGTCTGGGAAAGCGCGGTCTGCGGGCCGATATCGCCATAGCCCAATGTCGTCAGCGTGGTGAAGCTGAAATAAAGGAGCTCGGAAAAAGAGCCTCCCCATTGCGGCATGACCCTCCCGAAGGAAGTGGGGTCAAGGTCTTCCGCAATCGCGTAGATGAGCGCCCAGAAAATGCCAAGGAGGAGATAACCGCTTATCGCTGCGTATATCTTGTCGCCGGTGACCCTGCAGCCGGTGAAGATGCTCTTCAAGAGCACATAAATTACCAATGTGAAAAATGCGACATAGGCACCCATGAGCGAATACTTGACCGCGCTCCATGCTGCGGGTGACAGGTTTGTCATCAACGGCAAGAGCGGTCCGCATAATCCTGCGCCCAGCCCGAGGATGACGCCTACCCAGAAAATGCGGCGCGATGAGGCGAGGATCTTGAGTGCCCCAAGGATGACGAGGAGTAAGAGCAGCGAGAGAAAGAAGCGGCCCCGCTCATCATTTCTGAGGAAAGGGACCATGATGAGGATCATGATAATGGCGAGCATGAGCGTCACGTAGAGGTGCCGGTGATATTTCAGGGTCATTGATGAGTGATCCTCCAGGCGAGTGCTACTCTTTCCGGATGCGGAAATCCGTATGGGCGATCCTCCCGCCATTCATAAAATAGGTGGCCCGATAACTCCCAGGGCCACCCTTCGCAACGAGCGCGGCGATATTCTCCTTGAACGCGTGAATGTCGCTCGCCTCTTCCCACGTGTAGCGCTCTTCGGAGATGGTCGCGCCCGTGTCCACCTTGTCTATCTTCACGAGGATCTCTTTCCCCGCAAATTCTCTGTCGAGCTCGATGACGACGTAGAGCGCATCATCCCGGGGGGTGAACGCGGAGCGAATATCCACGGCGTGATCGATGAACGCGCCGCAGACAACGAGACTGCCCCGCGGCACCCTGGCCCGCTGCTGGTGCGGGATGAGGCCGAGCAGAAGTTTCCTTGCGGCGCTATCCGCGGCCTGGTCCAGGACCTCCGCCTCGCCCCGGGCAGGGGGAGCGCCATAGGAAGAGGAGGTGCCGACCCTCGAGTCGGACCAGATGACCCTCCCCGTGGAAGCGTCGATAAGCCTGATGCTCGCCTCGACCACGGCATCTATTTTATACCAGTCAACGGGCATCTGGTCATAATAGGCTGGGTGTGGAGATTCACCATAATCGAATGGCTCCCCGTAGAAACGCACCTCATGAAAGCGGTCGCTCTTGTAGTTCAGAACAGTGCCGATGAGGAGCGCGTCAGCCCCTGTTGACCGGCCGAGCTCCATTGCGACGGCAGGATTCATATCGCCCGCGGGGGGTGAATAGTTCTTTGGGGTATCGGCCTTGAGCGTGCCCCCCGGGGCTATCTTATAGGGGCCCCTCTGGAGGAGCAGGGCGGTGAGCTTCTCCGACACGACCTGCCCTGCGCCAGGGCATCCTGATCGATTCTCAAACGGTAATACGGCGATGGTGTGAACTTTCTGAGAATCGAACCGCGGCCTGATGGTAACCCAGACATTGGGCCCGGCACAGCCGACGAGCAACGCCGCAACCGCAGCGCTCATGGAGACGCGCACGCTCAACATGTTCCCCGCTCCATTCCACTCCATGCTCTGGATTATACACCGGGGGTGCAGTTTTTCAAACATTTTCTCAGGAGAGCGGGGCCCGGAAAAGGTTGCGGGCGCCTGCACACTATGGTAGAGTACCGAGGACGTCGCGAGAAAAGGGTTGTCGGCAGCAGATCGGCAAATCTGAAACACGGGTGCCATGGGCTACTCACCGCACATACCCGAGCACGGCAGCGGGGACATTGATACCGTCAACTCCCAGGGCCAGGCGGTCCCGTCACCGGATGCTGAGATGCAGCTCGTTCCCACCCCTGAGAGGAAGAGCGGCTGCGTCATCTACATTAACAGCGGCGCAATCGGGGGCGGCGATCATCCCCACGCCCGCAGTCTCATGCACGGCTTCCTCTACACCCTCACCGAGATCGCCCCGCAGCCGAAGGCAATCATCCTTGTCGGTTCGGCGGTGAGGCTGGCGCAACCGGGCTCCGCCGCCATGGAGAGTCTGTCGATCATGCAGGAGCAGGGCGTCCAGATTCTTGTCGCTGAGAAATCCCTCAGGGAGATCGAAGGCGAGGCCGGCATTACAGTGGGGAAACCGGTGACGATGCACGCGATCCTCAACGCGCTCCTCCAGGCTGAGAAGGTAATAAGCCTCTGAGCGGCCACTACATGGAGAGCCAGTCGAACCAGCCGAGGTCAAAAAGCTCGCTGTAGGTCGCCAGGCCGAGGAGCGCCACGTAGATGAGGATACCGGCGAGGGAGAGCGGCGCACTGTGCTTCCGGCAAAATGCGAGAATCGATTTCTCTTTGAGGAAGCAAACTGCTATGAGCGCGAAACCGACGGCGGCGCCGAGTGGCACACGTCCCCTCATAGAGGGAATGACAGTCGCCGCCCAGGCACCGGCCAGAGTGAACACCATGACCAAGAGGAGGCGCAGGGCCACGCTCAGGATTGTATCGATACGGCCGCGAGGCCACGGTGTGGTATTCATTCAGTTCACGCCTGAGCGGGTGCGGCGGCTTCTGCCTTTTTCTTTTCCCCTTCCTGCTTTATCCCGAACTCCTTCCAGCACCTCTTCGTGCAGTAATATCCGCCGTTCCGATAGTACCATTTGACGCGGCTCAGCGCTTTGCCGCACTGCTCGCACTTGTCGGGTTTCTCCTTCTTCGGAGCAGGCGCGTTTTTCTGTGCGCCCTCTTTCTTCGACGCCTCGCCCCCCGCGGCCTCCGGGGGCTTCACCTCCCCCGCTGTGCCTTTTCCCCTCTCCGCTCCCGCCTCCTTCTTTATTTCATCTGTCATAAGCTCGCCGTTCCTCCATCCTGGACAATCTTATACACCTTGTCGTGAGGCCGCACCATCTCTGCAACCCTGATACCAATGGAATCGCCTGCCTTGGCCTCGGTGATGCCCTGGTGCTCAACCTGCATTGATTCAATATTCTCCTGGCAGTCCGTGGTGTGGCCGACAATCCGGATGCGATCACCGACGCTGAGCGGGCCGCTCAGCTCAATGGCCGCAACCTGGATATGACCGAAATAGTGCGTGACCCTTCCAATCTCGATCTCTGGCATTGTTCTCACCTCCTCGAAGTTACTAACCCGCTGCCAAGAACACTTCAGAAACCATTCCCCGTACCGGCATGGTTCAACTCAATTCCAGCGATGCCTTCATTGTACGGCAGGGGCCGGTTCCGCGCAATAGGGAACTTCGCCATTTCGAGTGGCGACTTGGATTCCTCTATCCCGGAGCGCTTCCCTCATATAGAATATAGGCGGCGCCGCGCTCGATGGGCAGCGATCCCCCTTTTGAGCGTGTGAGCACTGAGCGCGGCACGTTCTATACCATACACATGAAACAACCCACGCATCACGAGGAGCTTCCCGCCTCCTACCATCGCCTGCATGAGAACGGCGAGCTTGCACGACGCGCCGCTTCGGCGCTCCGAATTCTCTCCCGCTGCGCGCTCTGCCCCCGGGGATGCGGCGTGAACCGCTTGAAGAACGAGACAGGGGAGTGCCGCATCGGCCTCCGTGCCGTGGTCTCCAGCGTTGGCCCTCACTTCGGCGAGGAGCCGCCGCTCGTCGGTATGCACGGCTCCGGCACCATTTTCTTTTCGGGCTGCAACCTTCACTGCGTCTTCTGCCAGAACTTCGAGATCAGCCAGTCAGCGCTCGGCGAAACAGTGAGTCCGGAGCGCCTCGCCTCGCTCATGCTCGCCATGCAAAACTACGGCTGCCACAACCTCAACCTTGTCTCTCCCACCCACGTCGCCGCGCAGATCCTGGAAGCCCTTATGCTCGCCGTTGAGGGCGGGCTGCGGCTACCCATCGTCTATAACTCAGGCGGCTATGATTCTCCAGAAATTCTGAAGCTCCTCGACGGCGTGGTGGATATCTATATGCCGGACGCGAAATATGGGAGCGATGCTGAGGGGGAAACATACTCGCACGCATCCGGGTACTGGGACTGGAATCGCACCGCCCTCAGGGAAATGCACCGACAGGTAGGTGTGCTTGAAATTGATCGGCGCGGAATCGCCCGACGTGGCCTGCTCATCAGACACCTGGTGCTGCCAAACAACCTCGCCCGCTCCGAGAATATGCTCCGCTTCATCGCCGAGGAGCTGTCGCCCGATTCTTACGTGAACATCATGGACCAGTACCGCCCCTGCCACCGCGCAGACTCATTCTCCGAGCTGGGGCGCGTGGTCAGGCCCGATGAGTTCGCGCGCGTGCTCGCCCATGCCCGCTCGCTTGGCCTGCACCGGGGATTTTAATTCTCTCGCCGATCTCACGCCCGCAAAAAATTTCTCCATCTCCGCGAGCGCTCCCCGCGCGTCGAGGCTGCAGATGGAGGCGGGGGGGAGCGATTCCAGGAAGAGTTTTCCATACCTCCTGGTGTGGACACGGGAGTCGAGGATGAGCACCGCGCCGACATCCTCCCGGTGCCGTATCAGTCTTCCAAAGCCCTGCCTGAACTTGATCACCGCCTGAGGGACGCTGTACTCCAGGAACGGATCCCCCCCCGCGAGCTCGATCGCCTCCATGCGGGCCTGCTGGATGGGCTCGTCCGGAACGCGGAACGGCAGGCGCGTGAGGATCACGCACTGCAGCGCCTCTCCCCTCACGTCAACGCCCTCCCAGAAGCTGTCCGTGCCGAAAAGGACGGATCCCTCCTCCCTCCGGAAGCGGTTGAGCAGCGCAGTGCGATTTTCGCTCCCCTGCTTGAGCACCGTGAGCCCCTCCTCCTCGAGCTGGTGCTCCAGCCTGGCGTGCAGCCTTTCGAGAAGCCTGTAGGAGGTGAAAAGCACGAGCGCGTTCCCGCGGCTGATCGCCACCGCCTGCCTTACCACCTCCGCCAGCATATCCTCATAGCCCTCGCTCCCCGGTTCTGCGATCCCCCGTGGCGAGGCCACGAATGCCTGCGTCCTGTAGTTGAACGGGGATGGGAGGATGCAGCAGTCTATCTTCCCCCTCTCCGCTTCCTTGAGCCCCACACGGGAACGAAAATAGTCGAACGTGCCTCCAACGGTGAGTGTCGCTGAGGTCATGATCACCGTGCCGAAACGCTCGTAAATAGCCTCGCGCATCCCCTGCGAGACATCCAGGGGAGCGGCGCAGAAGCTCAGGCGCTCCCACGTGCCCCTCCCCTTGAGCTCCAGCCAGCGGCAGACGCCGTCGCCCCCCTCCATGAAAAAAGTGAGGCACTCAAGGTGCTGCGTGAGGCGCTGCCGCATCGCGCCTATTTCCACCAGGGCTGACTCGATCATTTTCTTCCGGTGATCCGTGAGCGTGCCGAGCAGTTTGATGAGCTCCCCGAGTTTCCCCGAGAACGATCCGATGGCACCCAGCAGTTCCTTGAGGACGGGGCAGAGCGCCCCCTGCCAGAAGGGCGATGCGGCGACATCCGGCGTAATCCTGAGGCTGTGGGCATTTTCTCCTTCCTCCTCGCCGCACACCTTTTTTAATTCGGGAGTGATCCGTTCCATGGCCGCAGCGATCTTTTTCTCCACGGTGAACCGCTCGGGGGCTATGGTCTCGGTGATCAACTCGAGCGCGTCTGATATCCGTTCCTGGTCCTCATCGTGGATCTTCGTCCTCAGCTTCGCGCAGAGGAATGGGAGCAGCCCCCTGGCGGTCTCCCTCGTGCTCTGGAGGCGGCGCAGTACCCTGAGCAGGCCGTACTTTGAAATCTGGAACCCGAGGTACTCCGTGGCGACATCCTCGATGTGCTGGGCCTCGTCGATGATAATCCTCTGGAACCTGGGGAGCACCGCAGGCCGATCGTAGCTCTCCGTGCGGCTGCGCACCGCAAGGTCTGCCATGAGCAGGTGGTGGTTCACCACGAGGACGTGGGCGCTTGAGGACTCCCTCCTGGCCCTGTAGAAAAAGCATTTCGCGTAATAGGGGCAGTGCAGGCGCGTGCACTGATCCGCCTCGGCGCAGACACGCTCCCAGTTCTCCCTGCGCGGGATGAAGCTCAGATCAGAGAGGCTCCCGTCTTTTGTTTTTTCAGACCAGTGAATGATTTCGCCAATCTCCTCCTGCCCATCGAGTTCCACAAGGAGCCTGCCCTCTTCGCGCGCGGCGGCGAGCTTCCTCAGGCAGAGGTAGTTGCTCCTCCCCTTCACCAGCACCGCCTTGCAGTGCAAGCCCTTCAGCCGCTGGAGGAGCGGCAGGTCCCTCCCGATGAGCTGTTCTTGGAGATTGATCGTGTTCGTTGATATCACCACCCTCTCCCCGTTGAGGACGCTCCATGAGATCGCCGGGACGAGGTAGGCGAGCGACTTGCCCGTCCCCGTACCCGCCTCGATCAGGGCGAGCCGGTCCTCGTTGAATGCTCTTGTCACACTCGCCATCATCGTCTGCTGCTCTTCCCGGTACTCGTAATCGTTCAGGGCCTTGCTGACGGGGCCTCCGGGGCGGATATACGAGGCGAGCCGCTCGAGATCGAGGGGCGCCAGCTTCTCCTTTTGAGAAGGCTGGACGACGGGATATATTCGCTCGACGGCGTTATCAACGATGTAAAACCCCGCCCCGAGGTTCCCCAATTCAGATGCCACCGCGAGGTCGGCTTTGGAGGGATAGATCACCCCATCGGGATGGTTATGGATGACCACGTCGCCCAGGGAAACGCTTCTCGTAATGGCGGGGACGCTCTCCTCGTCACCCCTCGCGAGCACGGAGACACTTTTCACGATGAGCTTATCGTCCGTTTTGCCGAGGAAAAACACCTCGTTCCCATCAGCAGCCTGTATGGACGATCTCATCTCGCCGGTCGCTGAATGGGTGATATATTCCGCGAGTTCGATTGGCTTCTTCATCTGGAATAAATTATAACACAATGCCTGCGATCGGTCGCCCGCATCGGCAGTCTGGAGTTGCACCACTTTTGCTGATACACATCCAATGTTCTACCACAGAGGACACAGCGCGGCCTTTGCCCACAACCAATTTTTACCGCTGAACCTGCCTGCCGGCTGGCAGGGACACTGGATTTACCGAACACGACATTCTACGGTAAAGAAAGTTACGAATACCTCCGTGAGCACCGTGGTGAAAACGTTATGACTGTTTTCTGTACGTGCCAGTTCTTGTTTTTCATATCGTGCTGATGATCAGGATATTCCAAATTCGTACTGTAATTTTTGGGGGAATATCCAGCATCGGGAGTGGGCTGCGCACAGACCATCAGCGTGGCGGGTCCGCACGTCAGTAGAAGAGCCGCATTTGTGGAAAGAAATCGGGGAACTGCTTCTGCAGGATTGCCTTGGCGACGGTGTAGCTTCGCTGGTGATTCTTCAGGCTGAGGTGGTAGGTGCTTTTCATCTGCTTTATAGTAAGGAATATCGCTGTCTGGAACATCCCCTTGCGAAGCTCGGTTCTGATCTCTTCTTCAGTCTCGGGCGAAAACGTAAGTTTCAGTTCCATACGCCACGCATCTCCTACACATAATATACACTATTGTTCAGCAGAATGCAATACTTATGTCATTATTCCAAAAGAAAAGATTATGAGGCAAAACATGCGAACCTTACCCAAATTCCCACAATATGTCCACAGGCGACACTTAATTGTTGGCTTTTTGCGAGAATCTCCCCGTAGCCGACACTTAAGTATCGGCTATGATGTAATGGAAATACAAATATCAAATAAGTGGGTGGTATATATGTATATTGGGCCTAAAATGACCTATCACTCCCATATTAGCCGTAATATTGAGCATATTATGGTATATATGTTATTACTTATTGGTTGTATACATATCGTATTCGACCTTTTCAACCAGCGGATGATCATGCCAGGCCAAAAAACCTTTGACAGGACCGAAGGCAATTCTGCAGAATATGCAGGAACTGGTTTTGACATATGACGGATACCATCGGCCAGAGACAGCTTGCCGCCATCGTTTTTACCGATGTGGCGGGATTCAGCTCAAAAACTGAGGCTGACGAGGAAAAAACTCTTCGCCGAGTCAAAGAAGATCTCAAGCTTCTCACCTCCCTCTCTGCGGCTCACAACGGCAAGGTTGTCAAGACTACAGGCGACGGTTTGCTCATCTCATTCGGTTCAGCGATCGATGCCGTATCCTTTGCCCTCGAGACCCAGGGAAAGATTTCTGCCCGGAATAAAACCCTTTCAGCCGTCGAGCGCCTTGAGCACAGGATGGGCATCCACCTCGGCGATATCTTCATCTCGGAATCCGATGCAATGGGGGATGGTGTCAACATCGCGGCACGTCTTCAGTCAGAGGCGGAACCGGGCGGGATCTGCATTTCTCAAACCGTCTATGACGTGGTAAAGAATAAGCTCGCAATCAGGGCGGTTGCGATCGGGCCCCGGGAACTCAAGAATATCCGTGAGGCCATCTATGCATACCGCATCGTGCTCGATGCGGAGAGCACTCTCGCGCGCCAGGCTTCGCCCGCTGCACGGGCTCACGGACGCCCGCGAAGGTTTTCTCCGTCTCTGGTTGTCACCGTGGTGCTGTGCGCGCTGGCCTTATTCATTGTGATCCCCGGCCGTCACCGACGCCTCGCGACAACGCCTCCGCAGGCGCCTCCAGCGAGCTCTGCTGCCCTCAGGGCATCCTTGCCTGAAGAGCCACGCCTCGCCCGCATCGCCTGGGTGAAACAACGATTGGTTCAGCGCGGTCCCGAAAACCCGCTCGCCATAATGGCTCCGAGGAGGACAGGCGAGAGGTTCGGCGGAAGGGAGCTCACCGTTTGGATGGAGGGAGAGGATGTTCTGATAAAATCGGGTGGCGAGATAATACAGCGCCGGCTCGAACAGCTCGCGCCAAGAATGCTCGCCGCGATCGCCGTGGGCATCGCCAGGGAAGATCGAGCCGGAACACGGATGAAACCGCCCGCTCCGGCCATGCGCCCGGCTCCACCGCGCAATCAATAGTCATATCTGCTCAATATACTCCAACATAAACACGCAGAGCCAAACGCAGTTAGCTATTGCGAAACAGTACGCGCGCACCTGCCGGCAGGAAGGGATGCATACAGACAGGACTACGGTTGGAAGTTTATAATTGAAGATATACCGCAACATAATTTCCGGCTCTCTTGCATTTTGTGTGGGTGCCTGCCTCTATTATACAGGAGGGAATATGTAAAGGATGTCATTGCGGGTCCCGAAAGCTTTCGGGACGTGGCAATCCCACTCAGATATGCCGGTTTAATGCGAGACTGCTTCGCAATGACAACCGCAAAAAATAGGGGAACTTCCGACATGAAAAAAATTGACCTCAAGAAAGAACTCAAACAGCTCTACAACCCGCCCCGCGAATCACCTGTCATCGTGGATGTGCCCTCGATGAATTTCATAATGATTGACGGCGCGGGTGACCCGAACAAAGCAAAGGAGTTTGTGGATGCCATTCAGATGCTTTATGCGGTTTCTTATACGCTGAAATTCATGATTAAAAAGGCTGACCCCTCAAAAGACTACGTCGTCATGCCTCTGGAGGGGCTCTGGTGGGCTGACGACATGGCTGCCTTCAGCACCGGGGGAAACAGGGACTCATGGAAGTGGACGCTGATGATCGCCCAGCCGGCGCACGTGACGCGAGAGCTCTTCGATAAGGCATGTGAGCAGGTCAAAAAGAAGAAGAACCTGCCCGGCCTCTCAAAGATCAGGTTCGAAAATTTCCATGAGGGCATGTCGGCACAGATCATGCACATCGGCCCCTACTCGGCAGAAGGCCCTACTGTGGAGAAGCTCCATGCCTTCGTCAAAGAGAAAGGGTATTCACTTCGCGGCAAGCACCGCGAGATATACCTGAGCGACCCCCGCAGATCATCCCCTGATAAGATGAAGACCATCATCCGCCAGCCGATGGAACAGCATTAAAAATAGCTTTGATGTCTAAAGAAAAATAGAGTAGAATCCAAGCAACGATACTTCAGAGGATAATACTCTATGTATCTGGTATATAATGCCGATAGAGAAACATGCCGGGACTCATCTCCCGGTTTTTTTATTGATGTTTTGTACGTGAGTTTTTCGGGCTCAAGAACCAGGCGCAATATGTGACCCGTTGGAAGAATATACGAGCGCCCTTCTAACGTCACAATCCGTGACTTTGCAACATATCCGATAATTGCTGAAGTGTGTGAGCCTTGGAGGTCGGTAATGTCAGAAGAGATAACACTATCTGAGTCGGAGTTGCGGATGCGGATTGAGGAGCTCGCCTTGCTGCTCCTTTATCTGGCGCATTGGGTGGAGGATGAAAAGCTTATACCGGGAGGCATTCACCGCGCCTGGAAAACAGTTCCGTTCGACGCATTGGACGCCCTGACTGATAAGGGCTACCTCGTCCGCGTGAAGAGGCCGAGCGCGAGCAAATCGGTTGTCCTGACCGACGAAGGTCTCGCCAGGGCAAGGGAATTGGAGAAGAAATACCTGAGCAAGTTTTAAGGTGCCGATTTGCCATCTTGAAGCACGGCCAGCACTCCTCGATTCAGAATGGCTGGTATCACAAAATGTGATACCACACAGGAAATATATCGGAAACCCCGCCGCCGGATCGGGTTTGGCGTGGGGGAACGCCGGTCGCGGTACAAAGTGTATTCTTATCCCCTCTCCCCCTCGCGGGAGAGGGCCGGACGTGAGGGGTGCTTTATCCACTGTAATTGTTGTCATCGGAATTGGAGGCTTACACGCAGTTTCCGAGTGCGAAAACCGCCTCTAAGACCATTTTAAGGGCAATAAAATGACGGAACATTCACCAGTGGAGAAAGATATCGTGGTCCGACCCCGGAGCCCAAAAACTCAAATTTTCACCGGTTTTGCCGGCTGTTTTTACCGAGCATGGTGCGATCATGGCGGCTACGGTGTTGAACAGTCGGCGAGCTGTTGAAATGAACTCAAGAAGAGACTGATGAATCGCGTCATTTAAGGTCACAATTTGTGACCTTAGAGAGTGACCGAAATATCTATTCGCGGAAGGGCGGCATGGCAAGTACCGAAGGTAGAAATGAGAAGAGTGGACAGCTAGCTGACGTTCGAGTCTTTGGTGCACGCCATTCAAGTTGCCCATGCTCATTTTGCCGCCCAGGCGGTGCGAGCCGTGAATATCGGCCTGACGCTCCACAACTGGTTGATCGGCTGTTAGATCCTACCTGCTGTGAAGAAGGTTAAGATTCGGGGGGACAGCGTCCCCGAAATTATACATTCAACTGGTTCCGTAAAAGTGAAATTGTGGCAGGAGACAATTCCCCCGTCGGCATTCTTCTATGTACACGTAAGAATCATGCCCTTGTCGAGTACGCGCTGGCGGGTATGGACAACCGGTTATTTGTGAAGAAGTACCAGCTTGAATTGCCGAGCAAAGACGACATCCGGCTATTTCTGGAGGAGCAGATGAAAAAAGTCCCTCCCTCAAAGCCCCGCCGCCGTATCGGGATAAAAACCTCGTCCATGTAAGGAGTCCCAGCGCTAGAGAGTCGGTTGTTTTGATCGACGAGAGCCTCGCCAGGGCAAGGGAATTGGAGAAGAAATACCTGAGCAAGTTTTAAGGTGCCGATTTGCCATCTTGAAGCACGGCCAGCACTCCTCGATTCAGAATGGCTGGTATCACAAAATGTGATACCACACAGGAAATATATCGGCTGAAGCGTATACTCCGTGGCTTCTCACGACTATATTTCGCTATAATCATGGTCGTTATAGATACATCCTGCTACAATATGGAGCGGTTTCGGCGAGAACGATAGTTGTTTGTTGAAGATATTGAGTGCCGCTGAGTATAAACCGGGCTACAATGAAACAAGTCTTGATATCGGTGTGAGGAAAGCGTAAACTGTCAGAAATATGTATACTATTTTCTGACAGTTATATTTTATGAAAGATAACTATTTCCTTGCAAGAAAGGTAGTTAGGCGAATAAGCCGCGCTAAAGAGGGTGCGCTGTTTTCCGCAAGCGATTTCCTTGATTTGGGCAGCCGTGCGGCGGTGGATCAGGTTTTTTCACGGCTCGTGCATCGTGGTCAGTTACATCGGATCGGCCGTGGATTATACGCTGTGCCACGCATCAGTCGGCTGACCGGTAGTGTGATGACTGCGGCGCCGGATGCTGTAGCGCGAACCTTGGCGCGAAAGTTGGACATGAGGATTTTACCATCAGGTGCGTACACCGCCAATCTACTAGGACTCTCGACGCAGGTTCCAGCTAAGATCATTTACCTAACCGATGGTCGCGCTAGGACGGTCCGGATAGGACCGCAGACAATCATATTCCGTCATGGATCGCCAAAAACCATGGCGGTTACTGGACGAGTTGCGCCTTTGGTATTTCAGGCTCTGCGGTATCTCGGTCGTAGGGGGGTATCACAGGATGAGATAATGCGTCTTCGGCGGCTACTCAAGAAAAATGACAAGCAGGAGCTTCTTCGGAACCTTCTTCATGCGCCGGGATGGATGAGATCCGTTTTGCTTCAGATTGCCAGTGAATTGCCCCGAGGTGAATGATGGACCAGATTGCCAAATCCCCGGTGGATGAACGCGCGCGTCTCTTTCAAGAAGCGGCTGACCTTCGCCCCAGGATTCCGTCTTTTGTAATGGAGAAGGATTTCTGGGTCTGTTGGACAATTAAGCGCATCTTCACATCGGTTGACATCCCGCTTCATTTGATCTTCAAGGGGGGCACAAGTCTTTCAAAGGTTTTTCATGTCATCGACCGTTTCTCCGAAGATGTGGATCTCTCCTTTGACCGTCGGGAGCTTGGATTCGATATCGGGTGCGACCACGAATTGACCCTGACCCCGAATCCACTAGTCAATCCCTGTTAAAAATTAGGATCGAACTGGCTCACTACCGATTTAACCCCGCGCCGCAGATGGGATACTAACATCCATTTTGCATGGGTGATCAGTAGTGTTGCGGAGATACAAGGGTTGTCGGATAATATGCGCAGAGTTTGGGCAAACGGGATCGTAAAATCGATTTCACCCCTGCCCGCATGTATGACGTAACTACGAAAGCATTGAATCAGGCTGTCAAACGCAATGAAGAGAAATTTCCTTCGGATTTCATGTTTCAACTTACTCTGCAAGAGGTTACGGGATTAAAATCGCGAGCAGTTAGTAACGTTGAATCAGATATCCGGTCACAAATTGTGACCGCATCGGCAAAGAGAAATATTCGATATCCGCCCTACGCATTCACAGAACATGGCGCAATAATGGCGGCGACGGTGCTCAATAGCCCGCTGGCGGTGCAAATGAGTGTATTGGTGGTCAGGGCATTTGTAAAAATGCGGGAGACCCTGGCCGCAACTGAGACAATGGCAAGAAGGCTAGCCGAAATAGAGAAAACATTGCTTTCTCATGATGGTGCGTTGCGCGATCTGTACTATAAAATCCGCCCCCTGCTGCTTCCGCCTCCAGAGAAGCCCAAACGCCGGATCGGGTTTGGCTTGGGGGAACGCCGGGCGCGGTATAAGTTGAGAGTGCGGAGAAGCAAATAGCAATCTCTACTTCTCAATTTCTCTTTTTTACACAATAGTTTGGGATTTGGGGTTTGGGATTTGGGATTTAGCTGCGGCTGGAGGCCGCACAAGGTATCTATTGTCTTGCGCCAGCAGAATTCGAGGCTTGCACGCGATTTTCGGGGGCAAAAATCGCTTCTAAGGCCGTTTTTGAGACCCTGAAATGACAGAAGAAAATCCTCCATCAGAGCGAAATATCGTTGTCCGACCCGGCCGCATAGGTTTGAAATGATAGAATATTTTTGGGCGAAGACGGGAGAAGATGGAAATGCATACCATCCCTTAATACTGCACATGCTTGATGTCGCTGCCTGCGCTGATGTTATAATGGAGCGGGAGCCGGAAACTACCCGTCAACGTATGGCGGCAATCATGGGACTTCCATGGGAATATGCTCGTCTGTGGCTTCTATTACTTATTGCCAGTCACGATTTGGGTAAGGCATGTCCTGGTTTTCAGCTTAAATGGGTGAATTCAAGGAGGGTGCTTGAAAAGGCAGGATTTCGGCTTCCGCGATTACCCGACACCTCTATAAACCATGCCTTTGTCAGTCAGGCAGCCCTTGATCATTTGTTGTGCGAAATGGGGTGGAAGGAGGGTATTGCCGCTCTTTGTGCCGATGCGGTTGGATGTCATCACGGCATCCGCGCTACACCATCGGTACTTGAGGGACTTTCCGGCAATCGAAATGGTGTTGATGAGCAGCATTGGAAGTCATCATGGGAGGAACTTTTCAAAACTCTTCAAAATATCTTTGTAGTAGGCAAGCCTCCTGTAAAGAGCAACCTTTCCGGTCCTGATTTTATGCTTCTTTCCGGCCTTGCCAGTTTCGCCGACTGGATCGGTTCCAACAAAGAGTGGTTCCCGTTTGGTACTATAGCGGATTGTGGCGATCTCGACATATGGTTTCAGCGACGGCGAGAAAAGGCTAAAATAGCTCTTGATGCCATTGGCTGGAACAATCGGAGGCCACTTCTTAATGTGTATCAGACCTTTGCCGATGCATTCCCGAAATGTTCGCCTCCACGCCCGCTACAAAAAACGGTGGCAATGGCGGTTGCTGCAACACCGTCGCCTTGCGTACTTCTCGTTGAAGCCCCGATGGGCGAAGGGAAAACCGAAGCGGCATTCTATGCGCATTTGGAACTGCAACGGCGCTTCGGCCATCGGGGAATGTATATGGCTTTGCCTACAAAGGCAACGGGCAATGCGATGTTCACCCGTACACTTACCTTTCTTCGCTCCTTTGCGGGTAGTCGGACTCTAGACTTACAGTTGCTCCATGGAGCAGCCAAACTCAACGACACATTTCAGAAGGTTTGTCTGGGGCAGATACATGATGACGAAGATGGAGGAACTGTACGAGCGGGAGAGTGGTTCACCCACAAGAAACGGGCACTTCTGTCAGAATACGGAGTTGGGACCATCGACCAAGCATTGCTTACCATATTGCCGGTGCGGCACTATTTTGTACGGCTTTGGGGGCTTGCCAATCGGATAGTTATCTTCGATGAAATACACGCCTATGATGCCTATACGGGGACACTTCTGTTCCATCTCATACGCTGGCTGCGTGCCCTCGGTTCCAGCGTGGTGCTGCTTTCCGCTACTCTCCCACCTGAATTTCGGCGGCGATTGGCAGCTGCGTTGGGTGCAAAACTTCCGGAGCAAGAAGCTGCCTATCCTCGATTGACGATATTTACTGACGGTGATTGTAAACAGGTAAAATTCGCTGCCGACCGTAGCAGATGGCGCGAGCTGGTGATTGAACCACTTGGAGCGGCTCTGCCGGCAATTCATTCCTGTCTGATTGAAAAACTGCCTGCTTGCGGGTTTGTTGGTGTTATTGTTAATACGGTACAGCGCGCACAGGAGCTATATAAACTCTTCGGTGATGGCGAAATGATAGTAACAGAGGGCGTCATTATCGGCAAACGGCTTACTGATAGAACCGAGATTTACCTTTTCCATGCTCGTTATCCGGCGCAGGAGCGGCAGAAACGGGAGGATGCTGCGCGTGCCCTATTTGGCAAAAATGAAGACCAGAATGGTAAAATCAAAGACCGAAATGGACGGTCTATTCTCATCGCCACACAGGTTGTCGAACAAAGCCTCGACCTCGACTTTGATTTGCTCATCACCGACCTTGCGCCAATAGACCTTATCTTGCAGCGAGCAGGGCGGCTCTGGCGGCACCAACGGAAGAATCGGCATGTCCCTCATCCGGTTCTCTGTGTTGCCGGACTTATCGGAAATTTGCCCGGTTCCTTTGGTGATCCGCTCTGGTGGAGTGCAATTTACCGGGAGGACATTTTACTACGCACCTGGGAAGTCCTCAAAAAGCATAAGCAAATTGTTCTTCCTGATGAAATAGACCGGCTTGTTGAAGATGTCTATGAAGGGGTTGCCATGCCCACTGATGAGGAAGTTCTGAAGCGGCTTGAAAAAGCCGAGGTTGAAAGCGATGGGGAATATTACGCACACCAGACTATGGCGCATCAGGCAATTATCGGACTGCCCGATGATGGCAGCTGGAAAGATACGAGCCGGTTCTATCTCTATGATGAGGATGAACCAGGTGTGCATCGCATTTTAAAAGCCCAGACCCGTCTCGGTGAGGATTCGCTGACGGTAATCCCGTTCTTTCCCTTAGATAATCTTGATGCTACTGTCACACCTGACTTTGCAATGGCAAAAGAATGGTTTATGCGTGCGGTTTCACTTGCGCGCAAAGATGTTGTGATGCGGTTGCGGAGCAAGGGTATTCCCGATGGATGGAAGAAAATCTCTCTGCTGCGAAACTGCTACCCGATGTTTTTTGATAACGCCGGGAATTGGATTGAAGACGATAATGTGAAATTAGACAAAGAACTTGGAATAGTTTACACACACAAGGAAGCGCAATGAGTCGATACAATTTAATCGATGAACCGTGGATCCCCGTGCTTGATTTAAAAGGGAATCGGAAGCCACTTGGTATTCGCGATACACTGATTAATGCAGATAGTCTTGCTTGTATCGAAGACCCGTCTCCACTGGTCACTGCAGCACTCCATCGCTTTTTACTTGCAGTGCTGTATCGCGCACTGCAAGGGCCTTGTGATATTGATGAGGCGAAGAAACTTTTCCGTGAGGGATTACCAAAGAAGAAGATCCGAGCGTATCTGGAGAAGTGGAAGGAGCGGTTTTATCTGTTTGATAAGCATTATCCGTTTGGACAGAATCGGAATGTTCCAGAAGATGAAGTTGAGCCATGGACAAAATTAACCGCGGAGTTTAACTCGACAAGCAGCAAAGTGCTATTTGATCATACGGATACAACCAATTTGTTTTCGGCGCCATATGATTCTATCGCGCGGTGGATAGTTTCAACGATGAACTTTTCTGTTCGTGGAGGTAGAGGTTATAATCCCTCCCCATCTTCTGACGGTTTAATTGTCTTACCTATCGGGAGCACATTGTTTGAAACATTACTTTTTTGTCTAACACCTTATTCAAATAGGGATGTTGCTAATTCCGATTCTGCACCGTGGGAAAGAAAATCTCATCCTCTCAGTTTTTTTAAGGGAAAGCCTGAAAGGGCGTCACTTGGTTATGCAGATCGTTATACTTGGCAATCCCGAGCAATAAGGCTTCTCATGGAGCCCAATGGCGGAGTCAAAAAGGTCGCATTTATTCCCGGTGTTCGTCACATTGAAAATAGCGATACAGAATCGATGGTGCCGTTGAAGTTGGTTAAAGATAAAGGACTACGTTTTGTTCAACTTGAAGAGAAAGGGATATGGCGGGATTTTGACTCATTATTGCCCAACGGTACGGGAAGGGCACCAAAAGTAATAGATAATATGCTTATACTTTGCGGTCGGAATCGCGCTAGTCTTGCAAAGTCAATTCAAGTTATCGGTCAAAGTTTCAGCAATGCAAAAATCGAATTCTGGCGCATGGAAAAGTTCGCTCTCTCTGGACAGATGGTAGCAAACGCGGAATTCTGTAACGATATTCGTATGTTGTTAATAATTGCCGAGACTACCTCGGAAATACTCAATAATGCCTGCAAGGAAATGGGTAAAAATATAATAGCGCATGGTGAAAGAATATTGGAACCTGACAAATGGAAAGCGGGGAAACTGTTCCCCGGTGATGTGATGAAATATGTAAACAGTATTGGTGCAGTCCCTCAGTACTGGTCAACTCTCGAAGCAAAATTTCATGAAGTGCTTCGCGGCTATACGCTTGATAAGAATCCGGATGATATTCACCATGACTGGCTCGTTGCAGTGCGTAACGCTCTATCCGACGCCTGGAAATTGCATCAACGTTCTATCGCGGGCAATGACGCCTGGGGAATACGCGCGCTGGTGAAAGCTGAAAGTATCATTGGAAAAAAGATAGCAGAACTTAATACAAACATCCAATCACTCAAGGAGGTGCCATGAGCACAATTATTGAGTCATTGGAGGATATGGCGAAAAAGGAGTCAAAAGTACGGGCTGTGCTCAAACGCAGCCTTTCTTTCGACCCAGGCACCTATCCTCCTGCTTTTCCCTATGTTGAACCGCGACTATCCAGCGATGACAACAATTGGAAACGGATAGTCTATTACCTTGTCGCCGGATTGTGGGCTCGGCACTGGCGGGGATCTAATGGGCTAGGTCAATATCTTCCCGATGCCTGCAGAACGCTCTATGTCAAGAATGACAAATCGGCGAGCATCGAAAAACGTTTTATTACCCTGCTCGATGCTGATGATGGTCAGCTTGCATATCGTTTGCGGCAGATGCTTGCCCTGCTTAAAGATTATCCGATTGACTTCGATGGCCTGCTGAAGGATTTGTTTTCGTGGAATCATCCGGACAAATTCGTTCAGATTCGCTGGGCAAGAGGCTTTTATGGAACTTGATCCACAATAGACAATGAACCTGAAACTATCAAAACAAAGGAGAATCACAAATGAAAACCTTGATTGAAATCCATGTTCTGCAGAACTTTGCCCCGAGCAACCTCAACCGTGATGATACCGGAGCTCCCAAAGATGCTTTCTTTGGAGGGCGTCGTCGTGCGCGCATCTCAAGCCAGTGTATTAAGCGTGCAGTGCGGGAGTATTTCAAGAGACAGAATGGCAATTGGTTTGCTAGCCGCACTAAACGCCTTGTTGATGATCTCAAAACAAAACTTGAGAAGAAGCTTGCCAGCACGAAAGGATATTCAGATGAGAACTTGATCAAGGCTATTGAAGCAGCCATCAATTGCATTGGCATAGGCGATAAAAAGGTCAAAGTTGAGAAGGATAAAAAGACAGGTCAAATGAAAACGGACGTCCTTCTGTTTCTGAGCACCAAAGAAATTGATGCTCTTGCTTCTGTTGTAGAGAAGTCATATAAAGAGCTGCTTAAAGACAAGATTCCTTCTGAGGTTTCAGACAAAGTAGCGGATTCGCTTGCAGGGAAGGAGAATAAGTCCCGGCTGACATTGGATATAGCACTCTTTGGAAGAATGCTGGCGGTGATGCCCGAGAAGAATCAGAACGCCGCTTGCCAAGTTGCTCACGCCATATCGACCCATGCTGTGGAACGGGAATTTGACTTTTATACTGCCGTGGATGATCTTAAGCCTGAAGACATTGCAGGTGCAGATATGATGGGTACTGTTGAGTTCAATTCCGCCTGCTTCTACCGTTATGCCGTGGTTGACTACAAGAAATTGGTCGATAACCTGCCAAACGATAACGAACTTGCTCTCACGGGGCTCCGCGCTTTCCTTGAAGGTTTTGTGGTTGCCGAGCCCGCGGGCAAACAGAATACCTTTGCTGCTCATAACCCGCCGGAGTTTGTTCTTGTATCGGTGAGGAAGGATGGATTCCCTCGCAATCTCGCTAATGCTTTCGAAGTACCTGTCCGGGTGAAGGGTGAAGAGTCATTGACGCGCAAATCTGTAAAAATGCTTGCAGATAAGGCAAAGGAGCTTTCTTCGGTCTACGGTGATGAGGGAAAGTCCTTTTGCATTGATCTCATTGATTCTGGTGCAGAAATTGGCACAAAAAAATCATCGCTTCAAGAACTTCTGAATGAAGTTATTGCCGAAGTCAGACGGGAGGGATAACGATGTCTACTTTACTTTTGCGTCTGATGGGACCCATGCAATCATGGGGAACGACCAGTCGATTTGATCAGCGCGATACCGGTAAGGAGCCGAGCAAGTCGGGCGTCATTGGTCTGCTCGCTGCTGCAATGGGCATAGACCGGGCCGATTGGGAAAAGCTGGAGCCATTGATCCAACTGAAGATGGGGGTGCGTCATGATCGCCCTGGGGTTTTACGAAAGGATTATCAGACCGCCGGTTGTTCCGATTCGGATACAATAATCAAGGCTGACGGCTCTCCATCGAAAGATGGGGTGGTGTCTGAAAGGTACTATCTCGCCGATGCTGCTTTTCTTGTTGGCTTGGAGGGCGATGATCGTAAGATTCTTGAACAGGCGCACAACAAACTTCGCAATCCTCAGTGGGTTTTGGGGCTGGGGCGAAAATCGTATCTGCCCGCTGAGCCAGTTTACCTGAAGGACGGCCTGTGCGATGTGTCGTTAAAGGAAGCTCTTTTTTCTTATCCGTGGCTTGGACGAGGAACTGCACCGCAAACGATTCTTTACTCTTTTGAATCGCCTGATGGCTCCGGCCGCATGGTAATGGATCAATCCTTGTCGTCGTTTGCCGAACGCCGCTTCGGTTCACGTTTTGTTGTTTCTGAATGGCTACCTATTACAACGGAGGTTGCCTATGTACCTGCATAGAATCCATCTTGATTTGCGATGCACGGATGCTCGGCGAGATGTGGCTGATCCCTATGAAATGCACTCTACGCTCTGCCGGGCTTTTTCGACACCGGAAGCGAAGTGCGCCCCAGGTGCCTTTCTCTGGCGGCTTGAACCGGAATTAAGCTCTGATGGTATGCCAAAGATAATTGTTCAGAGTCGGAAGATCCCGGAATGGTCGAGAATCAATCTGCCTGAATGGTTTGGAGAGCAGCCGAGCCCGCCTCTTGATCTTGCGCAAAAGCTTGCATTTAATGACATAAAAAACGGGAGCCAATTCCGGTATCGGGTGCGCGCTAATCCATCAGTTCGACGTAATGGGAAACGGATAGGTCTCTTCGATGCAACAACACAGATTGCCTGGTTCCAACAGCAAGGTAAAAAGAACGGATTCAAGCCATTAAGTATCCATCGAAGTGAGGAAAGGATGCTTACTGGCAAAATTCGTAGTGGTAATCCAATTCGGGTGTTTTCGGTACTATATGATGGTATTTTGGAGGTCACAAATACGCAACTATTCAACAAAGTTGTTAGTAGCGGTATCGGTCATGCAAAGGCCATGGGGCTGGGACTTCTGTCAGTGATACCGATAAAATAAGTTTCACTCTGTAAAGGCGTTCGGAAATTCATCATAGCCGATGTTTCCGGAGCGTTGTCGTTTTCGTGGTCTTGTTATTGACAAAAGAGATAGAAAAACCTAAGGTTTATTGGAAGAACAAGCGGGAATAATGAGACAGAGAAGGAAATGAGCACAGGAAACAATCCATTACTTCCCAAACTCTCACCTATCAGCATCAAAGAAAGAATTTCTTTGGTGTTTGTGGAAAAGGGTAATATTGATGTCCTCGACGGTGCTTTTGTTGTAGTTGATATTACAGGAGTGCGAACACATATTCCCGTCGGTGGTGTCTCGTGTTTGATGCTGGAACCCGGCACAAGACTATCTCATGCAGCAGCAGTCCTGGCCTCTCGCGTGGGATGTCTAATTTGCTGGATCGGAGAGGCGGGAGTACGGTTATATTCGTCAGGGCAACCGGGTGGAGCCAGGGCGGACAGGTTGCTATACCAGGCTAAGCTTGCACTGGATGATGAAGCGCGTTTGAAAGTTGTACGAAAGATGTATAAAGTGCGCTTTCAGGAAGAACCACCGGCGAAACGTAGCATAAACCAATTGCGAGGAATCGAAGGTGCGCGGGTCAGAAAAATGTATGATCTTCTTGCTAAACGGTATGGTGTTGAATGGAAGCATCGAAACTATGACGCTGAAAAATGGGAGAGCGGTGATTTGCCGAATCGCTGTTTAAGCTCCGCTACTGCGTGCCTCTATGGGATTACGGAGGCTGCCGTATTGGCTGCGGGGTATGCTCCTGCAATTGGTTTTATCCACACCGGCAAGCCGCTTTCTTTTGTATACGACATTGGGGATTTATTTAAATTTGAGACTGTAGTTCCTGTTGCTTTTCAAATAGCGGCAAAAAGACCTGACAATCCCGAACAGGCGGTAAGGCTTGCTTGCAGGGAGGTTTTTCGCAGTTCAAAGCTTTTAACCAGAATAATTCCCACTATAGAAGAGGTATTGGCAGCGGGCGGGCTTCAGATGCCTGAAGCACCGGCAGATGCTATAGAACCGGCTATTCCGAACACAGAAGGATTAGGAGATGCTGGTCATCGTTACTGAAAACGCACCACCTCGACTTCGAGGAAGGCTGGCCATCTGGATGCTGGAGGTAAGAGCAGGAGTGTATGTGGGAGCTTACTCTGTGAAAGTCCGTGACATGATGTGGGATCATGTTAAAGAAGGTATTGAAGAGGGAAATTCAGTGATGATGTGGGATGCTCCTACTGAATCGGGCTTCGACTTCGTTACATTAGGCAAGAATCGCCGTATTCCCATAGAAATGCAAGGGATTAAGCTGGTTTCGTTTATGCCGGAGCATGGACAAGATGATGCCACGAGTATCATGATTAAAGGAGAAGATGATAATAGTTGTGAAAGCTGATTTGGTTAAGCTATTTAAAGGCTACGGAACAGATTTAAAGCTAAAAAGTGATTTTAGAGGTATCTAAGGCAGGATTTAAAGTGTGTTCCCCACACGCGTGGGGATGAACCGGGCAGCGGAGGATTCAGAGCGTCCCCTTTAATGTGTTCCCCACACGCGTGGGGATGAACCGGGTGTGTGTAGTAGGATCCGGAGAGGCAAACAGTGTTCCCCACACGCGTGGGGATGAACCGTATCTCAGCTATGAACTCCCCGGATAGATTGAGTGTTCCCCACACGCGTGGGGATGAACCGTTATCGCTCATGACATAACCCGTATCAATAGGGTGTTCCCCACACGCGTGGGGATGAACCGGCGCGGTATTGTGGGCGGCGTGGCGATGAGTAGTGTTCCCCACACGCGTGGGGATGAACCGGAGAGATTTTCTAACGGTTGCGCCGAGTGGGAGTGTTCCCCACACGCGTGGGGATGAACCGATGGCGGGAATGGGAAATGGTTTATTCAGAGCGTGTTCCCCACACGCGTGGGGATGAACCGCGCTGAAGTACAGTTTTGGCTGGGACACCCTGGTGTTCCCCACACGCGTGGGGATGAACCGATATACGCCCAGTGGCAGAATGCATGCGCCGAGTGTTCCCCACACGCGTGGGGATGAACCGTATTCGATGCGTTCCAGCACATTGCTCGACCAGTGTTCCCCACACGCGTGGGGATGAACCGATCAAACTAACACCGGAGACGTGGACACCAGAGTGTTCCCCACACGCGTGGGGATGAACCGATGAGTTTATCCTGAGGAACCCAGAGAATTGCGTGTTCCCCACACGCGTGGGGATGAACCGTAGCGCAGGGGGATCCCGAGGTCTGAGACGTAGTGTTCCCCACACGCGTGGGGATGAACCGGTGGGGACACGCCCCGACCGCACAATGGAGTGGTGTTCCCCACACGCGTGGGGATGAACCGAATAACGAAATACGCGGTGCGTATCGAGGGATGTGTTCCCCACACGCGTGGGGATGAACCGTTACACCCAAAGATAAATATCCTTTAAAACAGGTGTTCCCCACACGCGTGGGGATGAACCGGAGGTATGTCATGGGCAGACCGAGGAATGAGAGTGTTCCCCACACGCGTGGGGATGAACCGCGGATCATCTTCGGCTCGTTGGTGTAGTTGCGGTGTTCCCCACACGCGTGGGGATGAACCGTTTATCGAGTGAGATTTAAAGGTTGCTGAGCCGTGTTCCCCACACGCGTGGGGATGAACCGGTGAATTTTACGGGCCGTTGGTAAAATGGAGAGTGTTCCCCACACGCGTGGGGATGAACCGTATCCCACGTCGGAGTAGCAGTCGGTGTCGGAGTGTTCCCCACACGCGTGGGGATGAACCGATCACCAGGTCGGGCAGGTACGGGACGATACTGTGTTCCCCACACGCGTGGGGATGAACCGTATCTGTTCTACCTCTTTAGTATTGATTGGTAGTGTTCCCCACACGCGTGGGGATGAACCGGCGATCATATGGGTGAGCGACAGGGATATGACGTGTTCCCCACACGCGTGGGGAGGGGATGAACCGGTATAAAGGAGGACCGCATGGCGCGCATAGTCATAGCGACTCTGCTGACGAGCATGGTCATCCTATGTCTCGTCTGGTGGCCGTCGATGCAAATGGATAAGCCGACAGACAAGAATCGGCACGAGCCGGAAGCATCAGCGTGGTCAGAAATCCGCGAGACGACCACATGGCTCATAGGCACGGTTAACGGTGTGATGCTTATAGCCGCGGCTTTCAAGAGGCGGCGCGACAGGAGAAGGAAGAGATGAAGATGGCGATGGCTGTCATCGCAGTGCAGCTCGTAGCCGGCTGCGTGGCTGTCCCGAAAGGCAACAAGGGAATGTTTCCCACACGCGTGGGTGTCACATTGCGCAACTAGGCACATAAAGGAATAACCTCGATGTAAAAAGACACAAGAATCGCGATATTTAGAGGAAGGGAAATAAGAAATACGCTGTACCGGAATGAATGGTGGTTTTCAGTTATTGATGTTTGCGGTGTTCTCACGGAAAGTTTTGATCCCGGTGCGTATTGGAGAAAACTTAAGCAGAGGTTGGCAGATGAAGGAAGCGAGGAAAAATCAGGGCCAGACCTCTACTATTGACTAAGAATTCTTTTGTAGCATCCCCGTGCGTACATGTGCAATTCTAGCGCATGGGCAAGCAGGTGGCAAGATAGGAATCCTGCGGTAAAATTTCAAATGCGCGCGCGCCGAAATGCTTTGAAAGGATTATTTAGGTCCGAGCCTGAAGGCTCGGCTACAGTTCAATTTGTTCTCCGAAGGCACTGAGCTTGCCGAAGTGTCAGGAATATACGATGTCATTTGAATTTTGTCATTTGTCATTCATTAGTTATATCTCTATCCCCGTGCGCTTGAGCAGCCGTGCCAGAGTGGCAAGTGGCAACCCCACGACGTTGTAGAAGCACCCCTCGATGCGTTCGATGAATATGGCTCCCATCCCCTGGATATCGAAGCTCCCTGCCTTGTCCAGCGGGGATACCCGCTTGAAGTAGTTCGTAATCTGCGCGTCGGTCGGGGGGCGCATGTACACCTTCGTCTTCTCGCATGCGCGATACGTCTTCCCTCTGTTCACATCAATGACCGCGAGCCCCGTATAGACCCACTGGGGTTTGCGCGAGAGCAGCCTGAGCGTCCTGCGCGATTAGAAAACATTCGGGTCAGACCTTTACTATACACTACGTGGGGATGAACCGAATAACGAAGGGGCAAGGCCGAAGAGCAATAAGCGTGACAGGCCGGGGCTCGGGCAGGGGATGAGCGGAGCTGGGCCGCCGCGAAGTGGCGGACCGGCGGGAGCAAGACATGATGTTCCCCACACGCGTGGGGATGAACCGTCGTCCTTGAACGCGATGACCTTTGCAGCAACATGTTCCCCACACGCGTGGGTGTCACATTGCGCAACTAGGCACATAAAGGAATAACCTCGATGTAAAAAGACACAAGGGTCGCGATATTCAAAGGCAGGAAAATCAGGAGCGTTACACCAAAACGAATGGTGGTTCGTGATCAATGATGTTATTGAATCGTTGACTGATTCCAATGATCCCGCGCAATACTTCAAACGGCTAAAACAGAGGGATGAGGAACTTGCGGATCTTATCGACAAAGGGGGGGTACAATTTGTACCACCCCTTATGCTTGAGGTGGAAACTACAGGCGGCAAACAAAAAATGTTTTGTTGGAATACGGAGGGCATATTTCGACTTATTCAGTCAATCCCATCACCTAAAGCCGAGCCATTCAAACGCTGGTTGGCCAGGGTGGGGTATGAAGTCGCTCCCCGCGCGGGAGCGTGGATTGAAACCCCATGTAGGGATGCGGCGTAACTGTCGTGGGGACATTTTAGGAAAGTGCTGGCTGTTAATTACTATAGTGTTGCACATGAGTGGATGCGAATTTTTTGACGTCTGAGCGATCATAAAAAATTCCTTCGCAACTGGGGCACTTCGCAACTGGGGCAACCGGGGCATGTCCAGCCAAAATAGAAATGTCCCCTTCTTACCAAATTAGAAATGTCCCCATGACTGTTCCCTCTCCCCCCAATGTCTGGGGGGAGAG
>JAPLCX010000118.1 GCA_026392035.1 Candidatus Auribacterota bacterium
CGCAGGAAACGGGCTCGGGATGGAGCAGCAGGCAAGTCACGAGTGCTGGCGTGAACGGAGCAAGCAGTTGAACCCGCGCATGCGCGAGGGAGGGACCAGATCATGTCTATTGACTCCGCGCCTTTGATGGGTGACCCGTTACAGGTTTTGATATAATTTAAGCTGAGGGTTATCGCGCAGGTGATATAACCATCGCTTCGACATGGAGCTGCGCAGGTTCATCGAAGCCAACATGAGCACGGCGTGCCGGCGCGCGCACAGCCGATGCTTCCACTGGAGGTGTACCGTGTTTTTAAACATCACGAGAATCGTGCGGGGAATAGTTGCGTGCGCATTGAGCGCATGGCTGTTTTCGGCGGCGCTCTCCGCAGCCCGCGCCGAAACTCCGGAATGGCCCCAGGAGATTTACCTCAACGCGGGCAAGGTCACCATCTACCAGCCCCAGCCCGAAACGTTCAAGGACGACAAGCTGACGGCCCGGGCCGCCGTCGCGGTGACCCTCACGGACAATACCGAGCCGGTCTTCGGGGCCGTATGGATCGAGTCCCGCGTCTCCACCGACCGGGACGCGCGCACGGTAACCATCCTGGATACAAAAGTGCCGAAGGTGAGGTTCCCCAACGCGACGCAGGATCAGGAGAAAAAACTCTCCGCGATCCTCGAGGACGACCTCCCCAAGACCAACCTCACCTTCTCGCTCGACCGGCTGGTCGCGGGCATCCAGCTCGCGGATAAGGAGCAGCTCGCCGTCGACGGCATCGCCACAGCCCCTCCGAAGATCGTCTTCGCCGCACGCCCGACGGTGTTGGTCTCGCTTGACGGTGCGCCCGTGCTGAGGCCGGTCGAAAACACGAAGCTCATGCGGGTGGTCAACACCCCGTTCATCATTTTCTTAGACCTCGACGCAAAGGCGTACTACCTGAGGGGCGGGGATTGGTGGTACGCCGCGACCGACATCGCGGGCCCATGGAAGGTGACGGCAACCCCTCCCCCGGCAGTCGCGGCGGCGGTGACCCCTGCGCCAGGCGAGGGGCCGGCGGGAGGCACTGGCGCCGGGAACCCCCCTGACGTGATCGTCGCCACGGAGCCCACCGAGCTCATCGTGACGGACGGCGCACCCGTCTACACCCCGCTCGAGGGGGCGGCGCTCCTCTACGTGAGCAACACCGAGAGCGACGTCTTCATGGATATCGCCTCCCAGCAGTACTATATCCTGCTGGCGGGGCGGTGGTACCGCGCCGCGGCGCTCGGCGGCCCGTGGAGCTATGTCGCCTCGAACGCCCTGCCGCCGGCGTTCGCCGCCATCCCGCCCTCCTCGCCAAGGGGGGACGTCCTCGCCTGCGTGGCGGGGACCGAGCAGGCAAAAGATGCCGTGCTCGACGCGTCGATCCCGCAGACCGCGTCGGTGAAGCGCGGCCCCGCGGATATCAAGATCTCATACGACGGGGCGCCGAAATTCCAGGCGATCAAGGGCACCAAGCTGAAGTACGCCGTCAACACCGCCGACTCCGTCATCGAGGCCGAAGGGAAGTACTATTGCTGCCGGAAGGCGGTCTGGTACGTGGCGGCCACCCCCGTGGGGCCGTGGGAGGTGTGCGCCTCGGTCCCGAAAGAGATCTACGCCATCCCGCCGGACTGCCCGGTGTACAACGTCAGGTACGTGAATGTCTACGATTCAACCGCCGACACGATGGACGTCGGATACCTGCCGGGCTACACGGGGAACTACGTCTACCACGACACGGTGGTCTACGGGACGGGGTATGCCTATCCCCCCTGGAGCGGCGTGGCCTACTACCCGGCGCCCTGGACGTGGGGTTTCTGCCCTGTATACAACTCTTGGAATGGCTCCTGGGGCTACCGCAACACCCCGTGGGGCAGGTACGGGTATGTCAACTGGGGAGGCGGGCAGGGCGGATGGTGGGGCCCGAATGGCTACCACTCCGTGAACGAGGCCAACTGGAACAACGCGAAGCTGCAGGACGGAAAGCTCACCGTGAATGGGAAAACCTACACGCCCCAGCAGCTGAGAAGCAACATCTACCGAGATAGCAGCCACCCGGCCCATTTCGCCGACGCGGCGGGGAAGGGCGCCCTGAATGCTCCAAAGGTGTCCGACGCGCTCAAGAACGACGTCTTTGCCGACCGAAGCGGCAATGTCTACCGTCTAAAGGACAACTGGGAGCAGTACGGCAAGGGCGGGTGGTCGAAGAGTTTCTCTCCCACTGATGACGCGCGCGCGCCGGCGCGGCAGGCCGCCTCCGGCGTCGAGCGGTCCGATTTCGCGGGGCGCGGCATCACGCAAATCAGCGGCCTGAGCCGTCCCTCCGCGGGGGACTCGGGAACAGGGGACATTTCGCGTTCCTTCGGCCGTTCCGACCTTGATTTTGATAATTACGCGCGTCAGCGCGGGGACACGCGGGCGCGTGACTTCCAGCGGAACTATTCCGGCTTCGGGGACAGGGGAGACTTCGACAGAGGTTCCGACAGAGGTTTAAACAGGGGCGGCGTCGACAGGGGGTTCGATCGGGGCGGCTCCGACAGGGGGTTCGGCGGAGGCGGCTTCCGGGGCGGGGGCGGCAGGGGCGGACGGAGGTAGTCCCTGCGTCCAGGGTCACTATCTCTTGAACGTCTTGATCATCTCCGCCAAATCACCCATGGCGGAGGCGGTCGCCTCGTTACCGGTTACCTGGTTAATCTCCTCGTCGAGCTTCGTCTCCGCGGCATCCATCTCCTTTTTCGTCTCGTTCTTGATATCCTCATCGTTCGCACTCTTGGCCATCTCGCCGAACTTGAGGCGCCCCCCACGGCCACCAGGGAGACGCGCGTGTCGTCCGCCGACGCCGAGGGTGTGCACGACTATCTGCGGGAGCAGCTTGCCGCCCTCTCGGACCCGGGGGACAACGGCACGGGAGACCGCGACGATCACGATGCGGAGTACGGCGTCATGGCCGCTGTGGATTTCGGCGCCGTCGTGGAAAAATACCTGATGTAGATGGAACTCTTGGGGGGCACTTCGCGTCTAAGAGTGATAAAGGGATCGGTGGATAGCCGGCCGGAGCCTGGGCATCGTGCCACGCAGGTTGCGGGGCAGAATCCGCCAAAATGGAGGAGGTATCTGAGATGAGATCGCGATTCAACATCACACGGACAGCACTGAGGGTGGGAGCGCTGCTCCTCATTCTGACGGTCGCGCGCGCTCAGACACCCTGCCCCAAGCCGGAGGAGGGGCGGGAGCACAGGAAGGGGCCGTTCAGGGAGCAGCTTAAGACACTCAACCTGACCGCCGCGCAGACGGAGCAGCTCACCGCGCAGCGCAAGGAGAAGAGAGAGGCGATGAAGAACCTGCGCGAGTCTCTGAAGGCGAAGCGCAGGGAGCTTCGCGAGGAGCTGTACAAGGAGAATACAGACAAGGCAAAGATCGAGAGCATCGCGTCCGAACTGAAGAAACTCAACGCACAGCGCATAGACCGGCATGTGCAGGGCATCCTGCAGATGAAGGCGATGCTCACACCGGAGCAGTTCAAGAAGCTGAGCTCGCTCAAGCAAGAGCGCATGGGAAGACTGCCCGAGGGACTCAAGGGGAAGGGCCGCCGGCACGGGCACGATGGAGATGAGGATTGGGAGAAAAAGCCCGCGCCTGCCGCCGTGCAATCGCCGCAGGCAGCGCCCGGTACTGGCGGAAGTGCCAAGGATTAAAGTAGCCGGGCAGGAATACGCACTTGTTGAGAGATGTACATGAGGGGGCCTCCATGAGGGGGTCCCCTCACCTGCCCGCCGTGTCGATCGTCTGGCTTAAAATACTCACCAAAGATACTTTACTCAGTCGATCGTCAGTAAATTCGATATCTCCGCCGGATAGTCCGCCCGGACGTACTGGCCGTTATCGCGCCGGATGAAGACGACGGCAAACGCCATGGTTGCTGAAACCGAGCTGGATGACATGCTAAAGGGGAGTGACCCGGATGAGGCTGCCGGGGGTATGCGCACATTGCTAAAGGTTGGAGCGCGAAGTCGACCAGCATAGCGGTAGGAGGAACTCATACCGTGGCTAAAGATATTCAATTCCCCGCTGTTCAGTGTCTCCGAGATAGTGGCGGCCTTGTTATACGTCTCGGGATTTACTATATACGCGAGATAGACATCACAAGGCACCCCTTGATACCGCCATTCAGCGGTGTGGGTATGATAGTAGAGACGGAAATCCCCTCCCGGGAAAGTCGTTTCAGGACTCACGGTAAGCTCTATATAGTTGTTGCCGAGATACTGAGTGCCGTAGTAGATGGTGCCGTTATCGCCGACAACCCAGACCGACCGGTCCGTGAGGTGGCATACGCCGCGGAGCGTGACGCCGGGCCGGAAAAGAGATTGCCAGGTGGAGTCGGTGTTCTTGTAGGAATAGAGCACGCCGCTGGCGCCGACCGCCCACGCGGCGATATCATAGCTGTCCTGGTCGGATCCCAAGATCGTACCGAAGCTGTTTGTCTCGGGTTCCCACGAGCCGTTGTAGTAGTAGAGCGGGGTGCCGCTGTCCCCTCCAGCCCACAGACTGTATCCCCCGTAGTACGCCTGACCGCAGATGGTGATCAGGTTCTCTGACGCATTGGGTGATTTCGCGGTCACCCAGGTATTATCGTGAATGGGGGCGTAATGAATAATCCCCCCTCCCGTCCCGACCGCCCACGCATCGTGGTATCCCACCGCGACCACGTCGTCGATGACCATGGAGACGGGGCTTGTTTCCTGGACCCATGTGCCGTTCCGCACATGCTCGTACGGGGGGGGATTGAACCTGAGGATGAGGGGGCCGGCGCGCGAGCCGACCGCCCAGATGCTCTCGTAGTTATTGCCGTACGCGCCGCCGCTCCCCGATACGCTCGTGAGGAGAGCACCGGCCGGCGCACCCGTTTGGGGAATCCATGTATCGTACGAGGAGTCGTAAAAGAGTATCGTGCCGTTCGCTCCCACCGCCCAGACGGCCGCCTGGTTCTGATAGTAGACCGAGTAGAGATCCTCCGTCGTGCCGCTCGCGTGCTGATGCCATGTGCCGGTGTTGCCGTCATGATGGAGGATCGTTCCGCGTTCGCCGACAGCCCAGAGGTCGCGCCAGTTCCCGCTGTAAACGGCGCCGTCGATATCGTACAGCCTCACGGTGGTCCCGCTCTGCACCTGTGTCCACATGTAGCTCGGTGTGGCGCTTGAGGCATGGACATTTGAGGGTATCAGCATTGTTGAAATCAGAATCGCAATTCCCACAAGCAATGTTGGATATGCTATCTTTGATTCCAAAATAAGATCTCCTTTTGTTATAAGATTTCCCTCACGAACGCTACAATATATTACTATGTCACATCGCATGCATTGGACACAAGGGGATTAGAACATTTTATCCGGGGACACAATACTGAACTCCTGTAGGAACCTGTTGTAATCCATTTCTCAGGGTGCGGAGAGGGACCTCAAAGGCGGATTGCATAAAGGTTTATCTGCGTTCATCCGCGTAAATCCGCGGCTAAAACCCCATAACTGTCCCATTACTTATTTTTTTTATTATTTTTTTTATCGACAGGCACCTCGACTTGTTGTATACTTCCGGTTTGACAATCGAGCTGTCACAGCGCAAGCTCATCTCATTGAAAAGAAAGGAGGATGAGACGTGAAAAGCTGGATTTTTATAGCAGTGCTGGCACTGTCTATTTGTGCCTGTGGGCTGCTCATAGCTCAGGAACAGGGGGGATCCGAAGGCCCCGCCACTTCTGCGAGTATCGAGCAGGGCGGAGCCGCTAAGGAAGGCGCAGTGCCCCCCGCAGGTGCACCGCCCGCAAAGGGAGGCGCGGAAGCGCCGGTATCTCCCTCGACATCAGCAGCACCCGGTGGCTCCACATCGGCGCCATCCGGCGCCGGTGAGTCAGCGGCACCTGCAGTGCCTCCTGCTGGTGGTGAATAATTGCTCTCTGAGCATAGTGGACAAAAAGAGCGGCCGGTGCCCCCGGCCGCTGTTTTGTGTCCGTTTTCCCCGAGGTTCGGTCATCTCGCTATAGTGCCAGAAGGAACCGCGAATACGCTTCCCCCGAGGTGGTGCAGGGTGCGCGCGCGCGGCACACGGACGTTCCAGTACGTGGTAAAGAGGCCCCGCTCAGCAGAGGCAGCCACGACTCGGGCGAGAAAGAGATTGTAGTTCCGGGCAAGACGCTCCTCTCCCCCGATCAATCTGCACTCGAGATGCCCGATGCACTCGCCGACGAGGGGCGCCCTCACCTTCCGCGCCGGGAGGGGCGTGAGACCGAACTTGCTGAACTTGTCGCAGTGTTCACCCGATACGCTGCCGCACGCGATGACCTTCTTGATGAGCGCCCGGTGGGGTATATTGAGGACGAACTCGCCCGTCCCCCTGATGCACCTGAAGCTGTAATTCTCATCTGAGATCACCACCGCCAGGATGGCCGCGTCAACGGGCGTCACCCACGCGGCAGTGCACACGTTTGGCCTCCCCCTGTAGAATGTTGAAACGAGTACCACAGGACCGTGGTTGATCAAGCGGTACGCAATGTCGAGAGGAACTTTCTTCTTCATGAACGCCTCCTTATGGACAACCGGCATTCCTCATCCAGACTATCTTTCCATCACACGGAAATGAGATACACGAGCGCGCAGTAGAGATAGAGCACGACCATCAGCTTTCCTTCCCAGCTCGCCCGCGCGAGGTCACTGATTTTACGCACCGAGCTGACGGTCATGAGGATTGCCGCGGGGAGACTCAGAAAGATCCAGAGGATGCTCCTGGAAACGATCCCGGCGCACAGGGCGGCGGCGGTGAGCACATACACCGCCCCCCACAGCACCCCCACTCCCCACGCGGCGCGCCGTGAGCCCAACCTCGCCACGAGCGTCACCTTCCCGCACCGCCTGTCGTGTTCGAGATCGGGCAGGCTCTGCACGTAGAGTATCCCGCCGACCAGGACGCCCAGAGGCAAAGAAATGAAAAATGGCGGGAACCCCACGCGCCCGGTCTGGACAAAGTACGCGCCGAGAATAATAAGCGGCCCCATGCCTACCCCCACCGCCGCTTCGCCCCACCCGTGGTACTCAAGCCGGAGGGGAGGGCCGACATAAAAATAGCTTACGAAAAGCCCCGAGAGACCGAAGAGGAGCACGGGCCATCCACAGCGCCAGATTATCGGTATTCCGATGAGGATACAAGCCGCATACGCTATTAAAAAGCACCTCTTCATCCCCTCCGGCGATAGCTTGCCCTCCTGAATAACCCGGCTCCCGCTGGTCGCGCCGGATTGATCAACCCCCTGGATATAATCATAGTAGTCATTTGCCACATTGGTCGCGAGGTGGACCCCTACGGCCCCGGCAAGAGAGAGCGCCGCAAGGAACCAATCGACACGGACGTCACGCGACGCGAGACGGATACCGATAAGCGCCGGGAGCAGACTCGCCACGAAGAACTGGGGCCTTACGGCCTGTGTCCAGTAGATGAGTTTTTTTATCATTATGCTCTCGTCTCGCGATCGTGAGCCCTTTTCTGATTATCTCTGAGCACCGGCGCTGCCTCATTGAGCGCGCGCGACGACCATGCAGCTCGATCCACACGCAATCGACCTGCCGTTCCGTATCTTCGTGAGCTCCCTGTTCAAAAAGATACCAAGCGCCGATCTGACGATCCCCGCATCCAGGACCAATTCCCTCTTTGCGCGTTCCGCGGTGACACGCCTTCTCACCCCGATTGCATGGGGGATAGTTCTCAGGAGAAAGATGGGAATGACTAATGACGAGAAATAATAGGACGCGTATTCGATATCAAACCCGGCATGTTTCAACAGCGCGGATAATTGCGTCAGCGTGTATCTCCTGAAATGCCCAGCGAACACATCCTCCTCCGACCACAAAAAGTTGTAGGCGGGGACGGTGATATAGAGCCTCCCCTTCCGCGCCATCGTATCTTTTACATCCATCAAAAAACGTGCGTCATCGGGCATGTGCTCGATCACGTCAAATACTCCTATCGCGGGGATGGAGTCCCTGTTCACCTGCGCGTTCTCAAAGGTTGAACAGATGACGTTCACCACCCCTCTCCTTCTGGCGTTTTCGATCCCTGAGAGGCTCGGTTCCAATAGCACGACGTCATGGCCGTGGTCCTGAATAAATTTCGACACATAGCCATTCCCCCCACCCAGTTCGAAAAAGATTCCATCGGGTGGATATTTCTTAATCGCCTCGATAATACAGCTATTCCTGTGTACGAACCAATAGCTCTTTTCTTCTATCTGAAATAACACCTCGTGGCCTTCTCTCGGATAGGAAAAGGAACCTTCCGATTCTGAAAACCAGATGCCGTCCCTGTATACCAGACTATCCGCAAACCTGTTCAGATCTATGCTCGACATAACATCAGGGCTCCGGTCATTTCTCAGGGGCGAATGGAATTTCTGCCGGAAGTACTTCGGCGATTACCCCACATATTACTGAAGAGTAGCTCGGTAGCGTAAAAAAATTTGAGGAGAACCAAGCTATCAAGGCCAAACTCCCGGATGTTTTCAAGGTTCTCGATCATGCTCATGCCATATTTCGTTCGGTATCGGCTATCTAACTTTCGAAGTCGAGCGCAGGGAAACCTGGTACACTCAAAGCAGTATTTCTGTTCGAGTGCGTGCATCTCATCACAGTTCTTGATTCGACAAACCACACAGTGCTTCGGCTTGTTGGCATCGTCGCGCTTACAGCCCGCACACCGTTTCTTCTCTCTAAGGTGGGCGATACAAAGACCGCAGTTCATCCCGCAGGGTGCAATCAGTATCGCATTGAACGAATCAAGATACTGCTTCGCTTCTGTATTTAATGTTATTGTCTCCGCCAGTCACAAATCGCGTATTGTATGGGGCGCGCCGCGCAACGTGACGCATGACCCGCATTGAAAAGGCGCGTACAAACGCGCCTTTTCAGTATCAGGGTCAATGCAGTTGTTCGACGATTCTCATGCGTCCACATCGATAAGGCAAGGCGTGTGCTTGACACCGATGAGCCCATCGATGGAGATGTCCTCATCTATATCCGGCCAGTGAATTCCGTAGCCAGAAGGGGAAACTTCGAAATTCTCTCTTTGTTCCGGGGTGGCTTTAGCCAGACGTTTCGACTGCTTGCGAATATCAATCCGGTATTCGCGTCCGTCGATTCGCAGGTGCATGATTGTCCCTGAAAACGATACGCCCTGGACTTCGTGTGCCTTATTCATTTTTCTTCTCCTGGAACTTGCTCCACTGCTCGACAATGTAGTCGAAATGTTCAAATATGATCCGCCGGACGGTTCTCTTGTCTGCAGGATTCATGTTATAGGAGTGGGTTTCAATCGCCTCGAAGCCCGGAACGTCAAGCCAGTACTTCGCCTCTGCATCTCCTTTCTGGCAATGAATATGAATTGGTTCGTTCCGTTCATTGGCGTAGAAAAAGAATCTCCAGCCCAGAATCAAGGATTGTCGGCATTCCTTCCTTATCCTCCCTGAATCCGTCATATTACCATAGAGTATATTGTTTGTCACTGCCTAGCTGGGGCTGCCTAGCTGGGTCCCATTGTTTCATTCGTCGAACGACGGAATTGAGCGGCAACCGCAGACGGCGCGGGGAGGAGCGAACCGAAGGTCTGCGCATCCGCGCCGGCAAGGCGTCATCCCCGAAGGGGTTTCGTTTTTCCCGCTGCGGGAAAAACGTAAACTCCACCTCATGGTTGGGTGTTTTCTTTTTCCCATCCCTTTGAGAATACTTTCTTGAATTTTAGTGCTGTTTCGCTCAGCCACTGAAATGCTGCATTCCAAGTCGATGTGTCGTCGAAAATGAAGCCGTGGAGCACTCGAATACGGCTTGCTTTCTTGCCAGGCAATTCCTGCCACTCCAGCGGCTCGGTAAGGCCAAGCTCCTTTTCGATCTGCACCTTGGATGCAAGAAACGTCTTGAAGAGGTCTTTTGAGTCAGGGATATAGAGTTCACACCGGACTTGGTTTTCACGCGAATCGGCAGTGAAGCATACATGGCAATCAGATCGTCCGATTGACACGTCGTACCAGTGTTGAGGTCGCGGAGTTCGCAACCTGAGTTCTGGATATTTGTCGGATGCAAACTCTTTCAGCTGTTGCCAGAACTCCAGTTGCTTGGTCTTGGTATCTGTCAGGTCGCCATCCTGTGCGCTTGTCCGCACGGATTTCTTCCACTCATTTGGTCGCGACACAACGGAGAACTTGGGAGCCGGGTCGGATTCTCCGATTTGCCAGAGTTCAATGCCGACAAGGAAGAAACTGATGTCCTCGTCCGTGTGCTCATTCAGCCAGTCCACCGCTTGGCGGTGTTCCTCTCGGACTTCTCTCACAATCCAAATGACGTATTGCGCTTCGAGTCCGGCGGCGTAAGTAATCAGTTGGCCGAGGTGCGAGTGGTCGGTTGTTTCGAGTTGATTCTCGATAATGATCTTCCTGCCTGTGTTTTCTTCTTGGGCAAGGATGTCCACGTTGAAGCGACCGACGCTGGCTTCCGTCTGCGTGACTTCAATTCCGATGCCGACCTCGTCGCTCAAGAGAGCGATGTTCTCCGGCTCACTAAGCCACTTGGTGAATTCCAGCGCTTCGTGTTTCCAGTATTCGCGCAAGTCAATGCGTTTCAACGTTCCGAGTTTCATTTCTTATCCTTTCACCCAACGTTTAAAATCAGCCGACGCTGTAAGCGATCGGCTGGATTGTCTTGTTAAGCCCTTTTCTTCCTTATTGTTTCTACTACTTCATTACCCAATGCGGTAAGTCCGAAAAAACCGATCTCTTCTGGTGGATCAAGCTCATTCTCCGAGGACTCACAGGGACCCCACTGGTAAGAAACTAGATTCAGTTCAAACAACTTATCATAATGGTCAGTTCCAAAGCCCTTCTTATATAAGTCTTCAAAAAAGCCATCACAGGAATCATCAGCTATCCATTGACCGTCTATAAATGTCAACAATTCCTCCAACCTTTCATCGTTCTTTATCTCCAAGACTCTCTTTATCTCTTCAATTCCTCCGAGTTCATCAATACTCAAATAGCATACATCTAATAAATCGAGCAGTTCGCTGGCAATCAGCATTATTCTTAGCGAGGTTTCCTTTACTATGTTTGTGTCTTGGTGAGCAGAATAATTTCTGTAATACTTGAATGCACCTTGAAACAGAAGTTTTGCATTCTCCTGTTGTTCTTCGCCGAAAGGAACCTTTAGGCAAATTCCTTTGCGTTGAGAAAATTTATCCCAGATCGTCTTCGTTGTGGGCTCGTAGCCGACTATGCCAAGTTTCTTGTTTAAGTTTAGCTCAACTTGCTTCATGGCAGTATGAGCGCATTCAGGGTAATGCCCATTTTCAAAGAGGCAAAGGCAATGATGTTCGATTTTGGGATTCAGGTATTCCCTAATCTCTAGGTTCATGATCGGCTGGGCGCACTTATGTTTATTTTAGGCTTAACGTTCCGGCTTCAGCCGCGGCGGCTCATGATGGCATCGGCCGCCGCCGGCGGGGAGTTTTAAATCGAACACCATCAGGTCCGGGCTTACATGGTGGGCAAGCCTGACCCCTCGTAAGCATCGAGTGCGATTGACACAGAGAAGCCGGCTTCTTTAAACTTCACTTCGAGCATCTTTGCGAGGGTGAGCTCATCTTCGACAATAAGGATCTTATTCATCCACATCACCCCAGTGAAAAGTGAAGAGTGGAGAGCAAAGAGCAAACCGCGATTTCCATATAGCTATATTTCACTTTTCACTTTCCACTTTCCACTTTTCACTCTCCACTGCTTTTCTGGCGGAGAGGGTGGGATTCGAACCCACGGTACCCTTTTGGAGTACACACGCTCTCCAGGCGTGCCGATTAAACCGCTCTCGCACCTCTCCGCAATTAGGGACAGACACTATTTATTTCTTAAAAGGCCTCCCTCTTTTTGAAGGCAGTAATTTTACCCCAGATGTTTTTTCGATATATTTTATAAACGATGTATTTGCAGAGGGCTTGCCAACTAAAGTGTTTTCCCTGATTTTCTTGATCTGATCCTCATCATCAGATTCACTTAGATAAACTCTCCAGTCTTGAACTTTTACGAATTGCGAAATATTACCCAATGGTAGTCCACAGTCCTCTCCCTTGGCATGTGCACTAGCGCTCGACCATTCCCAATCCCATGCTCTTTTCACCAACCCTGCCCTGACGGGATTCCTTTCTACATAGCGCACTGCAGAATAGAGATATCTTTCATCAAGAATGCTTGAGAAGAATCTCCCTTGCCATAAGTGTCCTTTAAGACCGTTCCTCTTATTCATGTATTGGGAGTATGTCATATGCGTTACCTTGAAAACATTTGCCAGCGAATCTTTATCGCCTGGGATACAAATAAAATGGACATGGTTAGGCATCAGACAAAACGCCAATATAATTAATGGATGTTCCCTTATATTTTTTCGCACTAGGGAAAGATAGAAATTATAATCTGCCTCTGTGAAAAATACCCTCTGCTGATAATTGCCACGTTGTGTAACGTGATGAGAATAAGTTGGGAGAACTAATCGTGCTGTTCTTGGCATTGTTAATGTGAAAATATATGGTGTCTGTCCCTATTTTCTGTGATGGCGGAAAAAATTTTGCAGCAGATCGCGACATTCCTCTTCCTCAATGCCCCCGACGACTTCAACTCTGTGATTGAGGCAACCGCCCCTGAGTATATTCATCCTTGAGCCGGCAGCGCCCGCTTTCTCATCCCTCGCGCCGAAGATCACCCGACGCACCCTCGAGAGCGCAATTGCACCGGCGCACATGGGACATGGTTCTTTCGTCACGTAGAGTTCAGTGCCCTCCAACCGCCAATCTCCCCGCGCGGATGAGGCCTGTGTGAGGGCGATCATCTCTGCGTGCGCCGTCGCGTCCTTAAGCTGCTCGACCTGATTGTGCGCGCGGGCGATGATACGTTCGTGATGCACGATCACCGCCCCCACCGGAACCTCCCCTTTTTCAAACGCTTTTTCGGCCTCTTTGATCGCCTCGCGCATGTACTGCGCGATTTTCTCTCGGGATGGTTCCATCGTAAGGGAGGTGTAGCCATCGCCCCCGCGCCGATTGATTACGTTCATTACTTCTTTAAACTTTCGGCTTTACACTTTGAGCTGTAGTTATGGCGCGCCCGGAGGGAGTCGAACCCCCAGCCTTTTGGTCCGTAGCCAAACGCTCTGTCCAATTGAGCTACGGGCGCGCTATTTCTCGATCTCTGCTTTCACCCCTCCAAATATGCTCGAAAATATATTATACACCAGCGCGAAAAGCGCGCCGCCGACCCCGCCTGTCACTCCCACGAGCGCGGCGTAGGCGAGCGACCTCGGCACCGGCCGCGCGCTATCTATCCTGCTTCGCAGCTGATCCAGAGCCGCACGAGAAGGATGCGGCATCAGTTGAAGATTTACTGCAAGGAAATAGATCAGGGCAATGATGAAGCATGCGCTAAAAAACAGGGCGAACACTGACGCCGGGTCAATTGTCTTAATCTCCGAATTCTTCATATTGCCTGGTCTCCGATCCACGCCCCGCTGCTCCCTTTTCCCTTCCCCCTGCTTTTCTGGCGGAGAGGGTGGGATTCGAACCCACGAGACCCGAAGGGCCTACACGATTTCGAGTCGTGCGCGATAAACCGGACTCTGCCACCTCTCCGTAAGAAATTTATCTGTCTGGTCGGCCTAATTCCAGTAACAAGTCCCGTATTTGCTGTTTAAGATATTTCTTCCCCTCGGACTTCTTCAAAAACTCCTCTCTCCTCCTTGCATCACTATCTCTTAAGTAAGCTTCGTAGTGAATAAGTTCTATCGGGAACCTGTGTTTTGTTGATCCTGCCTTCCCAGCTTCATGTTCCTGAATTCTCCTTTTTAAATCCTGGGTAAAGGATCAGGGATAAGGGAAAAGGGAACCCCCTAATGCCTTTCGGCTTTACACTTTCAACCTTTGGCCGTAGTTCAGATCTCCCCCCGCCTGAACTTCTCCCACAACTTTTTTGTCTTCCTGTCCGCCACCTTGATAAGAAAATTATTGGCCTCCTCCAGCCACTGGAGTTTCGCGGCAGGCGAAGCGTTCATAGTTCTTCGGATCTTTTCCTTATCCAATACAAAGCCCTCCGCCACATGATGTCTCCTGCACTTTTTCATGATCCCTCTTTTTCTATTTCTAGAAGGCTATCGAGGCTCCTTACATCCGAAAGATCCTGTGGCCCGCCGGCTATCCTCTTCAATATTTTGAGATGCTTTATAGACACGACAGGTATCGGTATGCAGTCAGCTTCTACAACTTTTCTCTCCGCATACAGGTCCGAAAATGGTATTGCCTCATTCACAAATACGTCGATGAGTTCAAGCTGCTTCTGCGGATGGAAGAAGCTAAAAACCTGCATCCCCTTCTGTTCCATCCACATCTTCCTCTTTGAGGGATCTCCCAATTCTTCTGTTTTGACAGACACCTTTGACCGGTACCCCAGCTCCGCCATCGCCCTGGAGAACCTGTCAACATTCTCTTTTTCTAAGTCTACAATGATATCCAGATCTGCAGTAAACCTGACTACTCCATGAAGCACGACAGCTATCCCGCCTGCCACGACATAGCGCACGTGGAATTCGTTGAGCTTTCGAAAAACAGATTCGTAATACAAATTCCCTTGCTCCCCGACCTTGATTACCACTCTATCGAGGGAACCAGCTCAGTCTAAAATCTCCCGCACGATCTCCTTCGACCGCTCCAGATCGACATCCAGCACCAATATTTCGCCGTAGTGCTTCCCCATCCAGGCCTCTTCCAGGCCATCGAGCGGTGGAGAATGCGGCACGCGCCACACCGCCTCAATCCCTTCATCCCTGAGCATTCCGATGATCTCGTCCGCCTTCAATCGGTCCGTAACACGAGTCAGGGGGACGAGCCGACTTTCCTCCAGGCCTGTTGTAATACGCCCCATCGTATCCTCTTCGCTGTACCTTATCCCATCTTCCTTCCCACTACTCCCTGCAGTTCTGGCGGAGAGGGAGGGATTCGAACCCTCGGTACCGGTGTTATACCAGTACAACGGATTAGCAATCCGCCGCATTCGTCCGCTCTGCCACCTCTCCGCACATTCAATCGCAACGAGTTACAGATAATCTCTTTTCGGCTTCTATAAGGCTGGTGTCCATATCGTGTCTATCGGAAACCGCCGTTTGTGACTCCTGCATCTCCACCGCTTGACGTTTGCTATCCGGCGTAGGATGAGCGTATCTCATTGTAGTAGTTATCGACTCATGCCCTAAAAGCTCTTTCACTACAGGCAGGCTTACTCCGGAAAGCACAAGCTTAGTTGCAAAGGTATGCCTCAGATCATGAAACCTGCACCGTCCTAATCCGGCTCTCTTAACAGCAAGGTCGAATCCAGACCAGACCGCGCCATTCGGATTGTCCATCCCGCAAAAGATAAATATGCCATTTTTAGGCCTGTTTATCAATACATTCCTGGCCGTTACATTCCTGGCCGTTGTCCTGGCCGTCTGTCCGGCCGTCCGGTTCATGGGAACTATCCGCTGCTTCCCGCTCTTTGTTTTGATAACCGTGATATAGCCCTGTTCGATATTAACCTGCTCCCACTTGAGTTGTAATATCTCGCTCCGCCTCATGCCGGTATTCAACGCGATCTGTACAACATCCTTGAGATCTTGACTCTTTACCCACTTGATAAATTCATTCTCCCCCACCACTTCATGTCCTTTGCCCAATTCCAGCGGGTTCTCCAACCCCTTCCCTAATCCAATCTGCACATACCGCCGGTATCCCTCTCTGCCCTTAACATTATCCCCACCGGTATAGTTTACTATCTCACTACAGCTTGGAAACCTGACCCTTTTCCCTGGCGAAAGATACCCTTGCAAACTACTCCACCGATACTTCATCAAAATGCGCCATTTCTCTTCCGCGCTCTTGCCCTCTGCTACCCTTGTGCGAGCAGGATCGAGATGTATGTACCGTGACACGGCGAGCAGGTGGTTGTCAGCGTCTATGAGAAATGCCTTATATCTTCCCTGATAGAGATGGCCCGAACGGTGGTGCCGATGGTTATATGCAGTTGTATATGAAATATTGAAATGACGCATACACTCGGAAAGATTACCCCGGGGCGTTTTTACGATAAGGTGAAAATGATTCCTCATACATACGTACGCGAGGAGGATTACACTGTATATCTCCAGGGAGAGGGCAAGCTTCTCCAGGAATAGGGATAGATCCTTTTCGTCAGCGAAGATGCTACGCCGCTCGTTCCCACGGCAGGTGACGTGATAATAGGCACCGGGATAGTGGATCCTCAGGGGGCGCGTCATGCTCTTATTCTGCTACGGGAAGGTGAAATGTCAAGGATAAAGATTTGACCCTATTAACATGAGGGGGAAAAACAGGGGGGCCTTGAGGCCCCCCTGCTATTGATAGAACAACGATCCCGCTCAGTTGACCACTGCCGCGCCCTTAGCAAGCAGGATTACATATTGGGTGCTCGGCGTGAGATCAGACGGTTTCTTCACCGGCGGCATCTTGCCCGCGTCAACCACAACGGTGTAGAAGGTGATCGTCTTCCCCTTCATTGATGCGGGGATCCTGACCGCCGGACGAACCGTCTTAGAATACGGCGCATTGAATTTAGGCACGTTCTCATAAAGCGCGAATAACCCCTTCTTGATCGAGCCATTCAAATAGATCGTGTAGATCCCCGCGGGAGTCTCGGCGAACAGATAGAAGTCGAATGGCCTGGTGATATCTTCGGTCAGTGCGATCCCGAGCGTGAATGGCTGCCCTACCGTCAGCGGCCCCGGATCAATGACCAGCGGCGGTGGTATCGGCGTGGCCGTCGGAGGCGCCTGTGTCGGCGTCGTGGTTACCAGAGGCCCCACCGTTTCTGTAGGCCTGGGTGTTGGCGTATCCGTGGGGGTTGGCGTGATCGTCGGTGTTGGCGTATCCGTGGGTGTCGGCGTGATCGTCGGTGTTGACGTATCCGTGGGTGTCGGCGTGATTGTCGGTGTCTCCGTGGGCGTTTCAGTCGGAGTCTCCGTGGGCGTCTCAGTCGGAGTCTCCGTGGGCGTCGGGGTTATCGTCGGCGTATCAGTCGGCGTCGGTGTGCGGGTCGGGGTTCGTGTCGGCGTCTCGGTCGGCGTAGGCGTTATTGTCGATGTGTCAGTGGGAGTCGGCGTGGGGGTGTCCTGGTAAAATGCGTATAATTTACTATCCAGGGAGCCGATACAAATCTTCCCATCGGAACCTATGGCAGGGGAAGAATAAGAGATATCACCCCCAGTTCCATAGCTCCAGGAGAATGAACCAGTTGAGTTCACGCTGTATAATTTATTATCGTTGGAGCCAATATAAACAACATCAGAACCTATGGCAGGGGAAGAATCGATACCATCCCCAGTTCCATAGCTCCAGGAGAATGAACCAGTTGAGTTCACGCTGTATAACTTATAATCGTAGGAGCCAATATAAACAACATCAGAACCTATTGCAGGGGAAGAAGAGATATCACTACCAGTTCCATAGCTCCAGGAGAATGAACCGTTTGAGTTCACGCTGTATAATTTCTTATCCATGGAGCCAATATAAACAACATCATAACCTATGGCAGGAGAAGAACGGATATTCCCCCCAGTTCCATAGCTCCAGGAGAATGAACCTTTTGAGTTCACGCTGTATAATTTATAATCGTAGGAGCCAATATAAATCTCCCCATCGGAACCTATGGCAGGGGAAGAACGGATATCCCCCCCAGTTCCATAGCTCCAGGAGAATGAACCTTTTGAGTTCACGCTGTATAATTTATTATCGTCGGAGCCAATATAAATCTCCCCATCAGAACCTATTGCAGGGGAAGAAGAAACGATAGTGGCCCCAGTTCCGTAGCTCCAGGATAATGAACCTTTTGAGTTCACGCTGTATAATTTCTTATCCATGGAGCCAATATAAATCTTCCCACCAGAACCTATGGCAGGGCAAGAAGAGATAGTACCCCCACTTGCATAGCTCCAGGAAAGTGAACCGTTTGAGTTCACGCTGTATAATTTAGAATCACTGGATCCAACACAAATCTTCCCATCAGAATCTATGGCAAGGGAAGAGATAGTACCCTGAGTTTGATAGCTCCACTTCAGCCCCGGCAAAAGAGTCGCCGCGTAAGGGCTCTGACCTGTATGCTTAGCATTTTGATGAAACATCGGCCAGGGGAGAGGAGCCGGTGTGATCGTGGGCGTCTCTTTCGGGGTCTCCGTGGGAGTTCCCGTTTCCGTGGGCGTCGGTGTGATCGTCGGCGTGTCGGTGGAAGTCGGAGTTATCGTGGGTGTTGCGGTATCTGCGGGCGTTGGCGTGATCGTGGGTGTTGACGTCTTCGTGGGTGTCGGCGTGATTGTCGGTTTCTCCGTGGGCGTTTCTGTCGGAGTCTCCGTGGGCGTCTCAGTAGGCGTAGGCGTTATCGTGGGTGTCTGAGTGGGCGTTTCTGTCGGAGTCTCCGTGGGCGTCTGAGTTGGTGTCTCGGTCGGTGTCTCCGTCGGCGTCTCGGTCGGTGTCTCAGTAGGCGTCTCGGTCGGCGTCGGCGTTATCGTGGGGGTCTCCGTCGGCGTCTCGGTCGGTGTCTTCGTCGGTGTCGGTGTTATCGTCGGCGTCTTGGTCGGCGTCCCGGTCGGTGTCGACGTAGGAGACATCGTCGGCGTCGGTGTCTCCGTCGCAGTGGGCGCCTGCTCGATGCTGTAGAGGTTATTATCCCACGAGCCAATATACACCTTCCCATCTGAACCTATTGCGGGCGAGGATGGTATGTCGAGCCCGGTTTCATAGCTCCATTCAAAACTCGCGTTTGAATTGATGCTGTAGAGGCGCTTATCATAAGAGCCGACATATACCTTCCCATCCGAACCTATCGCGGGCGAGGAAGATATGTCGTGTCCGGCTTGATAACTCCAGGCAAGGCTCGCGTTTGAATTGATGCTGTAGAGGTTATTATCCCACGAGCCAATATACACCTTCCCATCTGAACCTATTGCGGGCGAGGATTGTATGTCGAGCCCGGTTTCATAACTCCATTCAAAACTCGCGTTTGAATTGATGCTATAGAGGCGCTTATCATAAGAGCCGACATATACCTTCCCATCAGAACCTATCGCGGGCGAGGATGGTATGTCGAGCCCGGTTTCATAGCTCCATTCAAAACTCGCGTTTGAATTGATGCTATAGAGGCGCTTATCATAAGAGCCGACATACACCTTCCCATCCGAACCTATCGCGGGCGAGGATGGTATAAATCCCCCGGTTTGATAGCTCCAGGCAAGGCTCGCGTTTGAATTGATGCTGCAGAGGTAATTATCATCCGAGCCAACATACACCTTCCCATCTGAACCTATTGCGGGCGAGGATGGTATGTCGAGCCCGGTTTCATAGCTCCATTCAAAACTCGCGTTTGAATTGATGCTGTAGAGGCGCTTATCATAAGAGCCAACATACACCTTCCCATCCGAACCTATCGCGGGCGAGGAAGATATGTCGTGTCCGGCTTGATAACTCCAGGCAAGGCTCGCGTTTGAATTGAGGGTGTAGAGGTAATTATCCAGCGAGCCAACATACACTTTCCCATCCGAACCTATCGCGGACGATGAAATAATGCGCCCGACGGTTGAATAGCTCCACGCAAGCACGACCGTATTCGGCCCCTTAACCGTGCTCAACCCCGTATGCCGCGTATCATGGCGAAACATCGGCCACCAAGGGGTGGGAGCCTGGTCTGCAGCAAACTGAATATCGTCTATTGAGTTAGATGAACCCCCGGTGCGAATAAACTCCCACTTGAATTTGACGCTACTCTGGCCATTCAATGCGGTAATATTCGAAACACTGTATTGGTGAAAGGCGCTGTCTGTGGGCCAAGGGGTCTGAGTATATATGAGAACCCAGCCTCCTCCGCTAATAGAATAATACAAATTTGTAGTGCCGGCTGCTGGAGGTGCATTGGTACCCCTGAACCAGAAACTTACACCGATATTACTTTTCCCGGTGTAATTTACCGTGTCGGATATAAGTGTACCTGTGCCAGAAACTGTCTTTATAGACCACGTACCGCCGGCAGTATGATTCATTGCGGCAGTATTTGATGCAATGGCGCCGGGGGATGTACTCGTCCAGTCATCCGGAGGCGGAGCAACAGCGCCGTTAGTTTTGCAGGTTTCAAAAGTCTGAGTAGTCGGGAAAGTGCTTATTTCGGCAAGGACCGGTGAAGTCGAGAGGGCGGCGAACAAAGCCAGGCCAACCATTATAACACCAGAAGCAGCAAGTTTAGTGATCTTCATAATTGCCTCCGTTACAGATGGATTAAAAAACCGCTTGAAACGGACACTTAATCATTAAGTAATGTCTAGAAATAGCAAGATCCGGCAATAATGTCAATTACTATAAGCAAGTTTCAAAATAGGGTTCTCTTCCGTTTTGTGTGGGTAAATCACCTAAATCCCTCCCCCTCTGACGGAGAGCTTGTCCCGAGCGAAGCCGAGGGAAGGTTAGGTGGGGGTGTGAACTACAGTTGAAAGTTGAAGGCTGAAAGTTGAAAGCGAGCATACCTTACGCTTTCCGCTTTGAGCTTTTGGCTGTATTTCCCCCCCCACCCTCTCCCTCCTGGGGGAGAGGGGATAACAACAAAAAGGCGTTGCGAAGGTTAGTTTCCATATTGGGTGAGCTCACATATCCTGGATTGCTTTACAAAATCAAACCCACACAGCTTGGAAGAGAACAAAAAATCGTACTTATTCTCTCACTCTACTGCTTGGCAACACCTCTTATCTCGCGCGGTTAATTCTGACTTTGATGAAGTCAACACCGGTGCCGTAATCCGCACAACCACATGAAAAATTCACATTGAAGAACTCAGCAACATTT
>JAPLCX010000119.1 GCA_026392035.1 Candidatus Auribacterota bacterium
CGAAAAATCCGCTGAACCTTTCAAATGGAAGTTCACCCGTCAGGATCTCAAACGATTACTCGACAAACTATCTCTTTGTTCACAGAAAGAAAAGGCCGCATAAATAATACGTCACCGAACTTATGATCCAGAGCACTAAGGCCCGTGTGTTCTAAATTACAGCGAAACATCGGCCATGGAGATCCCGGCTGGAGCTGGGCAAATGTTAAGGATATCGCCGAAACCATAACCGCCGCGCTCAATGCCATAAAAAGTTTTGCTCTCATCTCTTCCTCCATTGCCTGACAGCGAACCTTGATTAATTGCGTCAGTATATCACACGGGGGGGGCAATATATATTTCGCCACATATATTCGCCACGGTGCGAATTGCCTCATCTAAACCGGAGGATTGGGGGGTCAAACCTTTACAAATATACAATATCACTCACGCAGAGTCGCTTCGACTTCCGCGAGACGCCGCCGGAGCACCCTTTCTTCCATCAGCCTTTTTCGAAACCGCCGCCTGCTCAGGTGTAGCGCTGCCACACTCACTCCTAATATCTTTGCGATCCCACGCATGCCCGCCCGCGCTGCCCCGCGCCGACAGCTAAGCTCCGCCAGTGCCTGCCGCGCTTGACTTCTCGCGTACCTCTGGAGAAGCTCACCTGGCTTTACTCCGAACCGCCTTGCCACTTCCTGCGCAATACGCCTTAAAACTGGACTCCTGCATTCGCAGGAGTGACAGCCCCCTATAATTAAGCCATTACGAAAATCCGCAACCAGACCCCTATGCCCTCCTTTCCAAGCCATCTTCTTAGTCTCCCCCAGTAATTGAGGGATGACGAAATTTTTTGTAAAAGGCGCGGCGGATATCGAGCACCCGTATTGTTCTTATGATCCTTTCAATTCTTCGCGCTCTGGATCAGGAAGTCGGTAAGACCAATGAGTGCTTTTTTAAAATGGGAGTTTGGCAAGGGTGAGAGATCGTTCCTCGCCTGATCGAGCAGTGTCTCGGCGTCCCGGCGGCACGCGGCAATCGCGCCCGCCGCGGCGATCGCGCGCCTGCACTCCTTCACCTCTCCCCCACGGAAGGCGATGGCGAGACGCTCGCGCTCCTCACCGTGGAGTGCGGCGAGGGCTTTGATGAGTGGGAGCGTGACTCGGCCCCCCTCGATGTCCTTGAAGCGATCCTTCCCCCTGTTCTCCTCGCTGATATCGAGACAATCGTCAGCTATCTGATAGGCGATGCCGAATTGCCTGCCGAATCGCGAGAGCGACTCCTGAATGGGTCGAGGGGCTCCGGCGAGCGACGCGCTCAGGCGGCAGCAGGTCGAGAAGAGCGAGGCGGTCTTCATGGAGACCGTCCCCCGGTACTCGTCTTCGGTCATGGAGATGTCATATCTCCGGCGCAACTGATATATCTCCCCCTCGCACACCTCCCTGGTCATGTATACCATGTCGGGGAGAATGCCGTTGTCTTTGAAGCGGCAGAGGATGCCGAACGCCTGCGAGAGGAGATAGTCCCCAAAGAGCACGGCGACCGGGTTCCCCCAGGAGGCGTTGATCGTTGCCTTCCCTCGCCGTACGGCGGCCTCGTCAATCACGTCGTCGTGAACCACTGTCGCCATGTGGATGAGTTCGGATGCCGCCGCGAGATAGAGATTCGCTTCACGGAGCTGCCCCGCGACAGCCCCCGAGAGAAGGGTCACCGCTGGCCTGATACGTTTCCCCTTGCCCTCCAGGGCATAACGCTCGAGCTCGCCCAACTTTTCCTCGGCGGACGAGAGACAGGAGAAGATGATCTCCTCAACCGTCCGCAGCTCGTTTTTCACGGGCCGCGCGATCTCCGGCAGGGTATCCATTATTCGAGCAGCTTTAGATCGGTTTCCATCTTTATTCTGGTCGTGGTGCTGAATATCGTCTCGGTCTCGCCCTTCGTTATTTTCATGGTCATGGCCATGTCCTGGTCGGTGTCAACGTGCATCCCGACCATCAGCCCCCTCTGGGGATCGAAATAGATATTCCCCACCATGGTTTGCCGGAGACGGTCGAACGCCGCTTTCATCGCCATGTCCGACCCCTGCCGCTGCGGCAGATCCATTTCCATTTCCTTCGCCGCAACCTCGCCCCGCAGCGCGATCTCCGCGCATCTCCGCCCATCCCGCTTGACCAACCCGGCGAGGGTGTAGGTGGTATCGAGCTTGAGCGCCTTTGCCGCAGGCAGCTTCTCCTCCAAGCCGCCACCGAGGGCGATATCCCTCTTCTCACTCCATGAACCGCCGATGGCGATCGGGCCTTCGGGGAGTATGAACTGATTCTGTTTGAGTAGGCTGTAGATATTCACATGGGGGAGGAGCTCCACGACGCCTTTTGGCTGGGTAATGGAGAGCACTTTCCCCCGCTTATCCATCTTTATCAACGTTGGATTTTTGAAGAGCGCTTTTAAGCCATCGAGACCCGGGGCGTCTTTCACCACCGTCTCGCCCTGGACAATTCTGGCCCCTTTCTCATCGGCCTCCATCTGTATCTTCAGCGTGCCGCTCTCAGTCGTTGACGTAAAGCGCTCGAAGTGCGTTTCCAGGTCGGCGTTTCCCTGGGCGTCAGCGTCTTTGACCACCATCCTGTACGCGAGCTCCATCTGCAACTTCACCGGCGTTTCCACCCCTGACCTCTGTCCCGGGAGGCCGGCGATGCTCGTTGTGCCTGAGCCTCTCATCGTCATTTTATACCGGAGCTCCTCGCCTTTGGTGAAGCGGTTTTCAAGAACAATGGGCGTCTCGGTGGGTGTAGGCGTGATCGTAGGAGTCTCCGTCGGCGTCGGTGTCTCAGTCGTCCTCCGGGCGCATGCACACATGCCGAGCGTGATGGCCACGATAGAGTAACCCACGAGCATTCTGTTTTTACTCATAGCTGCCTCCTCTGCGCGTATTCTAACATATTTCTCTGCTGAGATAACCAGTCATTGATCTCGCGCACGCCCACCTCCCTCCCACTCACGGGAAGTAGTTTCAATCCACACTCCCGCGCGGGGAGTGACGGCTTTTTGTCTCTTGTCGGTAGTGGGTCAGTTTGAATCTGGCCGAACCAGTTTTTCTCTGGACGCATGACCAGACAGGTTCTACGCTGCCTGCACGCCTGAAGGCGCGAGCAAAAACAAGAAGCGATAAACAGTGGTGACACAAGGGGAAGTAAGCCTGATAAGAGCAGTGTCTTTAAGCTTAACCATTACCTAAAATAGGTAGACATCGGATTTCGTTATAATCAAAATCTAGCGCAAAATATCTATAGTTGTAACTAACCTATTTACAACACAATACGATCATGATATAAGAAATACAACACTCTCTATTGGAGATACGCTCCTTTATCCAAAGTTTAAAGAGGATGCAGAAATACAACAGTTTGATCTGGTAATAGCCAATCCTCCATGGAATCAGGATGGCTACGATGAGGATACGCTTAAAAAGGGAGAGTTCTGGCGCAAGAGGTTTGAATTAGGATTCCCCACAAAACAATCAGCCGACTGGGCCTGGATGGAGCATATGCTGGCATCAGCAAAAGACAATTCGGGGAGAGTGGGCGTTGTAATCGACAACGGTTGTCTTTTTCGGGGAGGGAAGGAAAAAGCTATAAGATCGGCGGTTATTAATAATGACCTGATCGAGGCCGTGATCCTATTGCCCGAAAAGCTCTTTTATAACACCGGCGCGCCAGGCGCTATTATCCTTTTCAATAAAAACAAATCCGCTGGGAGAAAGAGAAAGATACTGTTCATAAACGCGAGCAGCGAAAGATTGAGAAAAACGACGAAAGGGCAGATCGCGCTAACAGAGCGGCAGATGAAAATAGTTGAGAGGATAATCCAGAGCGATCGAGTCAGTATCGGTGATGTTTCAGAGATGTTCAAAATAACAAGGCAGGCCGCACTGAAGGAAATGAACAAGTTGACGGAACAGAGGGTGATAAAACTTATTGGAAAAGGCAGGGGCGCATACTATAGTCCTTGTCTAAGACAGGTTGTCATTTAAGTTGTCATTTTGGTTGTCATTTAAGATCTTCTAAGGAGGCCTTGTGGCAAATTTTGAAGCTAATTTTGAGTCATTGATCTCGTTGAAGAACCTGAGAGGCCTTACGACTGAAGAGGCATTGTCGCATATCGGATGGTTAACAGATCTTTCTTTAGATATACGAAAAGTCGAAGGGCTAAAATACGCAATAAAATTAGCAGAAGAATTGCAGGATCGGCACCTAATGTCTTGTCACGGAAATTCCTAGCATATGTCTGTCATCGCGAGCGAAAGCGAAGCGATCTCAACATATTGGCAATCATGAGATTGCTTCGTCGCTATGCTCCTCGCAATGACAGGACTTTTGAATGCTACTTCCGAGACACCACACTAACCTCCGGGCAGCTTGCAACGTCTCATTACTTCTTGCCCATCTTCTACAGTTCAAAACACGAGTATGTTCATTACGAACGAGTTACAGAGACACAAAAAGTCTTTGGCACTACATTTTGCTTCCCCTGAGATAGCACGCTATAGTTCCCGTATCGTCGGCGGGACCGCTACCCCCACAGCCTGCAGCACCGCGCCGGCGCAGCCCTTGAGTTGACTGCGCAAGACAAATCGCCGTCCCGAAAACACCGTCTCAATCTCTTGCAA
>JAPLCX010000120.1 GCA_026392035.1 Candidatus Auribacterota bacterium
ACATGTTACAGTGTGTGAAAAGCCGGGTGAAAAACTCTCTATCTACATTGGCGAAGAGAAAGTTGCGACATTTTATACGCAACGCTAAAACAGTTCGGTTTTAAATGTTCCGAAGAGTCCAGTTTTAAAAGTTACGCAACAAAAATATGTAGAATGCTTGAAAAGTGGTGGCGCTTCATGTATACTTTGGGTGCGTGTTCAACAGTGGCTATGGGGTGAAATCGTGATTGGCAAACGATCAGTATGGGAAAGGGTGTTCCTGCTCTGCGTGAGCCTGGTCTTCGCGATCGTGGTCGCCTTCGCAATCCCCCCGAGCGCCCTGTCGCTGAGTTTTTTTATTGTTCCGATCATCCTCGCCGCGAGCTACTACGGCCTCGCGGGCGGGATCGGGTGTGCACTACTCAGCGTGATTCTCGCGGTCTCGCTGGCCGAGAAGGCCGGGATACAGCTCCAGGATGCGCAGCTCATAGCCTACGTCATCCTCTATTTCCTCGTCGGTTGTTTCAGCGGCTTCATGCAGCGGGAACAGGATAGGATCCAGAACGTCCTCCACCTCTCATCGATCACCGATGAACTGACCGGTTTATATAACTATCAGCATTTCCGGATCCGCCTGGAGGAGGAGGTGAAGCGCGCCAAGCGCTACGGCCATGCCCTCGCCCTGGTCCTCTGCGATGTGAATCATTTTAAACTTATCAACGACACCTTCGGCCATCACAACGGGAACTTTATCCTCAACAAGTTGGCTGGTCTCGTGAAGGATGCGGTGAGGGAGAGCGATATACCATTCCGCTACGGAGGCGACGAGTTTGCGGTGATCCTCCCTGAGACCGAGGCCGAGGCCGAGACGGTGGCGCAGCGGATCATCGCCGCGGTTGACGGGGCATATGCCTCTGAGAAGATTGACGAATCACTCAAACCGAGCCTGACCGCCGGCGTCGCCTACAGGAGTCCCGAGAGGCCTCTCTCGGCGGCCCTGCTGATTTCTTTCGCTGACGAGGCGCTCTATAAAGCAAAGCGCGCGGGGAAGAAGATTGAACTGTGCGCACTCGGCGAAAAGGCGCTGTAGCAACGCCGGCTGAAATCTCCTGCCTCACCGAATCGCGGTGCTCAGAGGATCCCCCGAGAGAGGTATCCAACCATGCGTGACATTATCCTCGCCTCGCAGTCAGAGGCGCGGAAAAAGCTGCTCAGGCAGATCGGGCTTCGCTTCCGGGTCATCGGCTCGCGCGTGAGGGAAAACCGGTCATTGAAGGGGAGGTGCGGCGATCTGGTGATCAGGAATGCACTGAAGAAGGCCCGGGATGTGGCGCGGGGGCTCAGTTCCGGCGTGGTCATTTCAGCCGATACGGTGGTCCTGGTCGGGAGAACACTTATCGGGAAACCGCGAAATATCGAGGACGCGTTCAGGACATTGAAAGCGCTCTCCCGAAAGCCCCAGTGGGTGTACACGGGCATTGCGGTGATCGATATTGATAGGCGGAAGACCTTCACCGCCCATGAGAAGACGAAGGTGCACATGCGCCCCCTGAGCGACACGCAGATCATGAACTATTTTAAGAAGGTCTCCCCGCTCGACAAGGCGGGGAGTTTTGATATCCAGGGTCCCGGGGCGCTCTTCATTGACCGCATCGAGGGATGCTACTACAACGTGGTGGGCCTCCCGCTCGCGAAACTTGCCGTTTTGCTTGAGAAGGTGGGGATCAACATTTAAATCCCAAATCCCAAACCCCAAATCCCAATAAAAGTCCAAATGACAAAATTCAAATGACAAAACAATCTCAAAATCCAAACCTCAAACTTCAAAACAAATCCCAAACCCCACAGCACAAGCTCCAAATTCCAAAAAGATTCCCAACCACCAACCAGAACCTGTCCTGCCGAAGGTCCCGAATCGCTTTCGGGAGGGAAGCGAAGTCGAAAGGCCCCTGAACCATTAACCAGCAATAAATGACCAATACCAGATAACAAAACTAATCGAGCATAATTATTTTGAGCGCTCTTTCATGCTGTACGGGCTTACATTTGGTAAATTTCACCAAAATATCCGACCGTCTATGCTTCAGAAATCAATGATTTAAGCATCCATGCGTATCTCACTATGGTTGACAATAAGTTGCTAATTTATATAACCGGTGACATGCTAAAAGACCACTGAGGATTGAATATCCGGGGCATGGTACCACGTCACAATCCGCGGGAACGAGCGGGGGGAGATATTCCGGGACGACAAGGACAGGAAGCGGAGCTGCGGTGACGAATAATCATATGCCCCTTCAGAAGCAGATGTTGAAAGACCGAAGATTGGCAAACGGGTGAAGCAGATTCACAACAAACTTGTCAGTGTATAGTGAAGGTCTGATGCTGCAATGAATGAGAAATGGTGTCTTGTGCATTTAGGAGCTGTAGGTGGCTCAAATGTTGGTGCTTGTTTTGGTAGGTTGGCGCAGCGGATGGGGTCAAATCTTTCATCTTGACAGATCTGGAAGAATTGCTTGGAATGTCAAGAATAAAGAATTGACCCCAATCACCCAGTCACCGAGTATCAAGCCAATCCATGTTTGTTTTTGATTGTCTTCTCTATTAGATATAAGCATTCGGGGATACGTTCCCTGATTTGCTTTCCGGAGAAGCGGAGGACTGACCAGCCGTGAGCTGTTGGCTCGTTGTTTCTTTGGCGATCCCGCGCAAGCGCATCCGGAAGCGTGTGATACCTCTCCCCATCGCATTCCACATCTATATTACCGTTATTGCAGTATATGCAAAAATCAAGGCAATATGTTTTGCCCCTCGTGCAAACAAACATCTGCCTTTCAGGTCTGATCTTTTTCCGCTTAAGGGCATCATAAATTTTATCTTCCAATGGGCTTGTTTCCCACAAATCGTTTATTTCCCGGGCTCCCATCAATTTCTCGTAGGTTGTAGGTATGTGTACTATCCTTCTCCACCTTCGGCTGGGGATAGGGTGAGGCAATGTTTCAATCTCGCCCAACCGGATACGGTAATAGTCTTTCTGGGCCCGGGGATGCTGGGGTTCGTCGCGGAAAAGCTCAATCCTTTTCAGCACATCTATATCAGAGACAGGTGAGAAATAGGTGACTTTGCATTTGAACTCTTCTTCAAATACGGTGGGAAAATAAAAACCAAGGTACTTAATCTTACCAACGTTTCGCGGCGCGGATTCAAAGGGGATGTGATACCACCGCTCCTTTAGAATGTTCGGCCAAAGCTTCTTCCGGGGAACAATACCCACCAGAGCTGGTGTATTTGTCGTACTCATATAAAAGATGGACTGGTAGCACCGGAAAGATTATGTTTTGCCAATGGCAACATTATGGCCTGGGCCGGTCATATTGTCAATCATGAAGAATCATGGCCGCACCATGACTATTGACTGCGGAACCTGAGGATCGCCGGCGCGTCTGCTCTGTGCCGCGTCCCGCTCCTGCCGGCAGGTAGCGGGATTGCCGCTCAATTCCGGCGTTATGTGAGAAACTGGTAAAAACGATTTGACGTTATAACGTTATAGTGCTATATTAGATGTTGAGACTGGAGGTGCGAGATGACCGTTTTGAGCAAACGAGCTACCATCTACCTGAACGCTGACCTGTTCCGGGTTATCCGTATCAAGTCGGCGGAAACGTCAAAATCGGTTTCAGAAATTGTGAATGACGCCGTTCGATTGTCTCTTGCCGAGGATGCGGAAGATCTTGCAGCGTTCGATGAGCGTGCGCACGAGCCTGTTATCACGTTCGAGAAAGCTCTCAAGGAGTTGCGGCGTCATGGAAAGATATGAGATCGTCTTGCGGCGCTCCGTATTGAAGGATCTCAATGGCATTCCCAAAAAGGACACCCGGCGAATTATGCGCACAATCGGGTCTCTGGCGGTCAACCCAAGACCCGCCGGATGTGCGAAACTGTCAGGTCAAGAGAAATATCGCATTCGCCAGGGTATGTATCGAATTCTCTATTCCATTGAAGATGATCGCCTTATCGTCTATGTTGTGAAAGTTGGCCATAGAAGGGATGTGTACCGCTGACAGCATTGTAAATAAATCAGGATCAAACCTCTACTGTACACTGAAAATTATTATACCGGTTCGTGGAGGGAATTCGCCGCAACGTGTAATGACCGCGCATAGGGGCCGAGGAAGGTAGTGTATGAGGACATTAGAGAGAATCCAGTCGGGGGATTTCAATATTCCCATGACGGTGTCATGGTATCTGTCCAATATCGGAATGGCGCAGGGGATGCAGGAATTGTTCACGCGCCAATCTCCCCAGAGGTTGAAGGTTCTGCGGGAACATGCGATTGCGGAGAGCGCTATCTCATCCAACAGAATTGAGGGGGTCGAAATTGATCAATCCAGAGTCGGCACCGTTATTTTTGGACGGCCGGCACTCAAAGACCGGGACGAGCAGGAAGTCAGCGGGTATCGCGATGCGTTGAATCTCGTTCATACCCGCGGTACGAGTTTGGTTGTTTCAGAAGACACGGTTCTCAATCTGCATCGATTGAGCCGAGGTGGGATAGGGGATGCAGGTCGCTATAAAAAGCAGCCGGTGGATATTATCGAAAGAACAGCCGATGGCCGCAGCCGCATTCGTTTCCGCAGTGTATCCCCTGAAGAGACGCCGGAGTATATGCGTCAACTCCTCGCGCGGTGGCATGATGAAATTCGCGATCACCGCATATCCCCCTTGATCGCGCTCGCGGCATTCAACCTTGACTTTCTCTGTATTCACCCGTTCCGCGACGGAAACGGAAGAGTCTCACGGCTTTTACTCTTATTGACCTGCTATCATGCGGGTTTTGAAGTCGGGCGATATATCAGTCTGGAAAGATTGATCGAGCAAAACAAAGAACGTTATTACGAGACCCTCCAGCAGAGCTCTCATGGGTGGCACGAGGGGAGGCATGATCCATGGCTGTATATCGGCTACATAATTTGGATCATTAAAACCGCATATGATGAATTCGCACAGCGGGTCGGCCGGATTGCTGCGCCCAGAGGCGAGAAGGCTGAACTTGTCAGCGCGGCCATCCATAGGCAGGACGGGGAATTCCGACTTTCGGATATCGAAGGGGCATGTCCCGGTGTCGGGCGCGATTGGATTCGCACTATTCTCTTTGAATTAAAAGCGCAGGGGAAAGTTGGATGTGCGGGAAAGGGACGGGGAGCAAGATGGCGACTTTTGAAGGATTGAGTGTAGTACATCCACATGAGTGTATTATTGAGTGTAGTGATATAAGTGACTTAAGCATCTGGATTGCATTGGGGCATTGGGGTCTGACCGTGATATCTCTATGCCGTGGAGAATGATATAGATATTCAGGGCTCAAAAAAAGGCCTTAGGGGCTGTTTTGAGGGCTATTTATGAGTTTTAAAATAGCAGCTCAGTGCAGTTAGGTAACATCTTACCTATAGACCAACATTTATTTGGATTTGGGATTTGGGATTTCTTTCGGGGGTTTGGGATTTTGGATTTCTGTTGGATTTTGGTTTGATAGGAGCATATTGTCCGGGTCTTCATCGTACGATCGGGCGGGGATTGCGTACAGGAGATTGAAGAAGGAAGGGTCATTGACGAGCTCTTCAAACCAGCCCTCCTCCATGATGACATATACCCTGCGCGGCACTGAGAGCGCCTTTTTCAAATCCTCCGGCCGGTCGAATTCCTGCATCGTCCTGTCGGCATAGAAGGAGACAGAACCCCTGATATTATCTGATGGCCTGTAGAAATAAAGCGGATGTTTGCCGACAGTGCGCCAGGTCTCGCGGCTGATCTCGAAATAGCATTTTCGGTTGGGCCGTGAATACAAGACATTGGGGGAGTGATCGATAATCAGGATGCACAGGATGATCGCTATGGCCGCGTAGGTACCGCTCGTGAACCGTCTTTTGATAAAAAGAATGATGCCGAAAATAACCACGGGACACAATGCGCACGCTGCGACGAAAGTGAAGTAGGCGGCATCCATATGCGCGGCGCACAGGCTGAACAGCGCGCACGGGAAGACGATCCAGAGCCAGCCGATTCCCTCCCAGAGCCCCTCCTGTTTCGACCGCAGTTTATCATCCAACCAGGAGCCCATGAGAATTGCCATCCCTGCATACGAGGGCAAAATATAGGTTCTCTCCTTGATGCCTGAAAATGAGAGCAGGAGGGCCGGCAGGAACGCCCAGATGAGCAGGAAAGAAAAAAATGACCTGTTCTGTTGCTCGGAGGGATTCCGCATCTCCCCGATCCCCCGCCAGACGGCACACGGCAGAATGACAATCCAGGGGCCGAGGATCTCCGGCAGCCGCTTTATGTAGAAGTACCAGGGCAATCTGTGGCCGATGTCGGTATGGTAAAAACGGACATCGGGAAGCTCGTAGTGCCTCTGCAGGAATCGGCCTATCAGATTGTTTACGAAATGCTCATGGAGGTAGCCGATACCTCCCTCCCGGTACAAGAGGAGGATCCACAACCCAACGGGTATGAGAAAAGAGAAGAGGGGGAGCGGCGAGAAGAGAGCCCGCAGTGCGCTCCAGCGCCTTTCCACAACGCAAAATGCAGCGACGACCACCGCGATGCTGAAGAAGGCGGCAATCCCTTTCGTGAGGAACGCCGCAGCCGAGAAGAGCGCGCACAACCACAGGGCGAGCGCTCGTTTCTTCTCACCCGAGGCCCAGAACGCCGACCAGGCGAAACAGGTAAGGGCCCATGTGCAGAATGCCCCCACCGCGATGTCGAGGAGGATCACGTGGCTGTATCTCCAGAATCGGGGCATGGTCAGGAGGATCAGCACGGTGAGCCACGCCATTCGGGAGCCGCGCCAGCGATGTCCGAAGGCGAATGCCGGGATAATCATGAAGAGACCGAACGCCAGCGAGACCGACCGCGCGACGGTCGGCGTGATGCGGCCCGAGAGCGCGTAGACGAGTGCGACCAGGTTATAGTAGAGGGGCGGCTTTTCAAGAAATGGGAGGCCGCAGAGGCGGGGGACGACCCAGTGTCCATCCCTGAACGTCTCCCGGGCGATCTCTGCTTCGCGGGGCTCATCGGGGCCAAAGAGATACCCGTGGTGGACCCCCGTGATCATCGCCGCGACGACAACCGCGATGAGAAACAGCGATACATTCCGGTTCATTGTGCCGATTCCGGTGATCTGCTGCGAGCGCCCTGCACGCAGTTACTCAGGGATAGCATGATGAGACACACGATCCACTTTTACACGAGCTCCATCTGTATCAACCAGGAATTCATTATAATTCAGGTCGTGAGCGGTGGCAAATATAAAAGGGGATGCAGAAAGTAGCCATAGCATTTTCACCACGGAGGCACGGAGGGCCCTAAAACAGCAAAAACAGTTTCTCGTTGCTCGTTACTAGTAACCAGAAACTAGCTACTACAAACTGTAGTTCACATCTGTGTTCATCTGTGGTTATAATTAAACCCTATAATCAGCCCCACGTAAGGGGTCACTTATAGAGGGGGGCCACGGATCCCGCTAAGCGGGACGGATTATGACGGATATTCACAGATGAAAAGAAAGCTTCATCTGCGGCCATCCGTGTGGTTATCCTTGAAAATCCGTGGCGAACATCATTTACCGTTACCCATGCAAAACTGATAATCATACAAAGGCGAAAAGAACAAGTGTACAATCTCTGTGCAAGGTGGCTCGGCGACGGCGAGCCGGAAAGGAGGCTGCGATGGCCTTGTACGGTGGATTGGATCTGCACGGTGACAACGTGTATGTGGG
>JAPLCX010000121.1 GCA_026392035.1 Candidatus Auribacterota bacterium
TCCTTGAAATTCCAAAAGCCAAGTGAGATAATCTTGTTGCATCTGATGCGTCCTCCTTGCCTGAATCACAAAGAGGGTATTTTACCGCATCAGATGCTTTTTTTATCCGGTTTAACCCATACTATCGTGCTTTGAGCCTAAAATATTTATTTAATACCCTCAATTCGTTTCTCATCATTTCGAGACTGCTATCTTCTTCAATACATAAACTCAAAAGCGCAACAAGGTCGTGTATCCTGGGGAGTTCTTTCCCTCTGGACACAAGAAATGCCTTCAATGCCTTCTCGGCAACCTGATGGCAATGATAACAAACCATATCGGTTGGAGGCTCCTCATAGTATCCCACTATCCCCTCTGCGGCCTTAAGATCGTGCTCCGCCTTAAGCAGCCAGTCCTGGAAGTTCTTAGAGTTTTTTCTCATACAATACTTTGCCCTTGGACAGAATTTCCTTTGTAAAAGGATTGCCTCTCTCCAAGCTCCTCTCAACCTCCTCTGGCGTATACACAAGAATATCCATGGGGAACCTGCGTTTGGGAAAGAGATCGGATATCTGGACCGACCTATCATCCCTTCGCAATTTGGAGTTCATTATAAGGAACAAATCGATATCGCTGTCGGGAGTTGGCTTGCCCCATGCATATGAGCCGAATAGAATAATCTTTTGAGGCTGGAAATGCTTTTTTATCACATCAGTAATTTCCACAACTATTTTGTGAGCCATATTTCACACCCCCTCTGATATAAGGTATTCTAGCACATTATCAGTTCCATAGAGCTGCAAACCACTAATCCTGAAATCTGGGATTTGCCTGCCCGCAATCGCTCTCTCCAGGGCAAAGCGGGCGGGGGACTTGGGATTTCCTGTAATACTGCCCCACCAGCTCCTTCACTCCCAATGCCACCGCTGCATCAGACGTGCGGCCCGCCTTCCAGCCTAGGCCGGCCAGTTTTTCTCCATTCAGCCGGACCTGAGGGACATCTCCTGGCCATCCCCTCTCTCCACCCGTATACTTAATCTTCACCCGCGTGAGTCCCATTCCTTGTATCACCCGCTCGGCAATCCTCCGTACCGATGTTGCCCCCTCGACGGCCAGATTAAAATAGTTGAGCGCTTCACGGGCATTTGTGTATCCGAACCACATCCCCTCGATGCAGTCGGAAACATGCAGGTATGGCTTGGCCTGTCTGCCGTCCCCGAGGATTTTCAGCTGCGACGGGTCTTTGATCAGTCGGGTAACAAAGTCAAAGGCCGCGCCGTGCGTTCCATTGCGGCCGATGATGTTGGCGAAGCGGTAGATCCAGGCCCTGATGCCGTAGTTGTGTGCAAATGCGCTGATCAGGGCCTCGCAGGCGAGCTTGCTCGCCCCGTAAAAAGAGATCGGGAAGAGCGGCCCGTAATCCTCGGGCGTGGGCATGATCCGCGGTCTGTCTCCGTACATGGCTGACGTGGACGCGAACACAATCTCCCTGATCCCCGCCAATCTCATTCCCTCCAGCACGTTGTAGGTGGCGACTGTCCCGAGATTGAGATCGAGGTCGGTATGTTCCGCTCCGCGCCCGATATCGGAATTTGCGGCCATGTGGAAGACGCAGTCGTGCCCGGCGATTTCCCTGAAGAGCAACTTCCTATCCAGAAGGTCGGCCTTTATAAAAACGAACCGCGGGTTCCCTTTGTAATCTTTTAAAAACTCTCTCCGCCCGAGAAGGAGATTGTCGTACGCCGTAACCCCATGGCCCCGCTCAAGGAGAAAGCCGCAGAGGTTGCTCCCGATAAACCCCGCGCCTCCTGTCACGAATACCTTCATCATTGATCCTCTCGCATTCAGATCGGTTTTCCCCACCGGTGGCCGATGTAGCTGATGCCGCCGCATTGCGCATACCGGCTCTCACTGTCCTGAAATATTCGAACAGACGCGCAATTCTTCAGGAAATCGTACGGCCCTTCCTCCAAATCCTTCGGCATAAGCCCCACGTCAACATAGTAGATTCCGGCAAGCAGCTCGATGGCCGGGAATATAAGCTCAACCGCGGTCTCGGAAGCCTGCTCCACGGCGTTCAATGGAATGAGCCCGGAATGCGTCTCCATCACATTGACGCCGTCTGCCCGGTGTATCGCGACGCGAATCTTGAGCGATTTACACGCGGCATCCTCTTTGCGGAAGGCAACCCTCATCCGTACCTGCTCTCCCGTCGCGAAAACATACTTGTCCCCGCCGCCGGCGTCTGAAAAGGTGACGCCGGTCACCCGCGCCCGGCCGCTTCCCCAGCGCTTCTCATCTCCCGCCGGCACAAAATCCTTTCTCACCTCCACCGTCTTCTTCTGCTTCAACGCTTCCTCGGCCGCGCGCCGTTTCTCATCCTCGTGCGCCGTGAGCAACTGGTAATCATGGATCACCTTTTCGGGATCGCCGATGCTCACCGCCTGCCCCTCGTGGAGCAGCATCACCCGGTCAGAAAACTCCTTCACGTCGCCCATACTGTGGCTGACAAATATAATCGTCTTCCCCTCCCCCTTGAGCCGCCTGAAGACGTCGTAGCACTTCTGCTGGAAACTCGCGTCGCCCACGGCGAGCACCTCGTCGATCAGCAGGATGTCAGCGTTCACCATGAACGCCACAGAAAATGCAAGCCGAACCTTCATCCCCGACGAAAAGTTCTTGAGCGCCTGTTCCTGGAAACGCTCCATCTCGGCAAAGCCAATGATATCGTCATAGAGCGCCGCCACCTCTTTCCTGCGCAGTCCGAGCACCGCGGCGCTCAGGAAGACGTTTTCCTTCGCGGTCAGATCCGGGTTGAACCCTATCCCGAGTTCCAGGAACGGCGAGACGGTCCCGTCGAGCGTGATCCCTCCCGTATCGGGGGCGTAAATGCTGGACATGATCTTGAGAAGGGTGGACTTGCCGCTCCCGTTCTTTCCGATGATGCTGAAGAACTCACCCTTGTGGACATCGAAGCTGACCCCGCGCAGCGCCCTGAGCGGCTTGAAGTTGGTGGTCCTTCCCAGAAGAAAACCGAGCACGTGCTCCCGCAGGGTCATCTTCTTCTCGTGCGGAATCAAAAAGGTTTTGGAAATATCATGCACCCGGATCATAACTACAGCCCAAAGTTGAAAGTGTAAGGTTTAAAGAATACTGTGAAAAAATACGCGCAATCTGCAGTTAATCGCTATAACGCTTTCTCCGTGCCTCCGTGGTGAAAGCTTTTTATAGGTACTCAGCCGCACGCGGCGCACTCCGGCGGAACATCAGAAATCCGATCACAAGCAGCAACAGGCTCTCCGAAAAAATAACACAGTTGCCGATGATAAAAGTTTTTGCGCTGTAGTTCGCGTCAAGGATGCGCCCCTCGACCATGACCCTTTTTGAATACTCGACAATAAACGTTATCGGATTGAGGAAAAGAAGCTTGTGGAATCTTGCCGGCACCATTTCAATGGGATAGATAATGGGCGTCGCGTAGAATCCCGCGGTGATAAGAATTGTCCATATCTCCACAATGTCCCGGAATCTGAGGTACGCTACGCTCAGGAGAAAGGAGAGTCCCAGGACTATCATATATAGTTCCACGATATACAGCAGGAACAGGAACGAGTAGCGGTTGAAACCGACACCGTCAATCAGAAAAAAAACGATGACAATCCCCATGTTGATCAGAAAGGTGAGAATATAGTTGAGGGAGGTTCCGAGCACAGCTATGGAGCGGGGAAAATAGATCTTGCCTATGATATGGGACTTGCCGAGCAGCGACTGTATTCCGGCGGTGCTGGCCTCTGCGAAATAGCTCCAGAGAAAAATGCCCAGGAGGAGTTTGTCCTTATAGCGGGGGTCCGCGCCGCGGAAAATAAAATAGCCGAACACGATATAAAGGACAAAGAAGATTCCCAGCGGCTTTAAGATAGACCAGATATAGCCGAGAACGGACGTGCTGAAGCGCAGCTTGAAGTCGGTCAGGCCAAGAACCTTGACAAGCTCAAAATATCTCGCTCGTCCTCGCAACATTGTTCGTTATCCTCTGGGGATAGTTCCTCTTTGAGAATGGGGAGAGTGTGTCACACCGAGGGGACTTTGTCAAGAAGGCAAGGATGACGTGGCAAGGATGACGAGGTGGGACAAACCAAATTTCGCAATCCTCAGCCGGAGACCAGGGTTTTCCGTGAGCCGGGTCATGGGGTATGACTGGAATCAGCGCCCTCTATGCGCTCTATTTCACGCCTGGGGACATCCATTGTGATCACGCCGCCACTCACAAATACACCTACCGTGATTCCCTCGGGATTCTCCTTTGTGATCGCCCCCTCTATCACCGCCCCGGTTTTCAGAAAGACGTGTGAAATGACCGGCGCCTCTACCTTCAGCCGGCTCTCGATAGGCAATTCGGGGGGCATCGGAACGGGAGTGGGAGGCTGCATGAAACCACTCCGGTGAATTTCCGCCGGCGGTCGCCCCTTCTCGAGAGTCATCTCCCACCTGACGGAAGAAAAGTCACGCCAGAAAGCTTCGTCGGCAAGGAGCGCCTTCACCCGGTTATTACTGAGTACGCTGATCCAATCCCTTCGGCTCAGTGCGTCTATAATCCCGCCTTCGTCTCTGACCGCCCGGTAGTGCGCGTTCTCCACCATCCTCGCATACGCGGGCTGTCCATGGAGTCTGTTCCTCACCGCCGGATCTCGCGCGGCGGCAAAAAGGCCCTCCAGCCGGCGCATCGGTGTGAGGCCGGCGATCGGGTTGTGGCGATGCGCCCACAGGATACCACGCGATTCGCCCCAGAGCGCCCGGGCGCGCGGATGCACCTCTCCCCACTCTGCCTCGATGCAATCGAGAAACCAGATGACCAGCAGGATAATGATCATACCCTTTACAAGCGAAAACATTCCCCCAATCACCCTATCGGCTGCCCCCTTGCTGAATGCGAGCGCCTTCGCGTGAATCAGCTTTTTGCCGAGCCGGCAGGTGATGACATAGAAGGAAATGAAAACCACAGTCCCGATCACGGCGATCGAAAACGGCGCGGAGAGAATCCCTGATGGAAAGAGGACGCCCAGGAGGAACGTGACCAGCCATCCCACAACGAGGCCGATGAGCAGCGCGGCGAGCGCGACTACCTGGAGGAGAAAGCCCCGCAGCGCCCCGAGAATGAAACAGAGGAGGAGAACGACACCCAGGACGAGATCCAAGCTTACCATGCGCGCCTCTATCTATCTGTGCGCTATTGTATGACAACTATTCTCCGACCGTCCAGAGGATTAGTACCGTCCCACTCGTGCTATAATGATTGCATCAATAGCCATGATGGAAACCCGTTACCACCGCTTTTCCAGCTACCTGAGGCAGAGGTTCGGCTGCCGCGTCTACCGCGTCCCTCTCGACGCCGGCTTCACCTGCCCCACCCGAGACGGAACCATTTCACGCGGGGGCTGCCTCTACTGCGACTCCAGGGGGTCTGCTGCCATGCGCGCGGACCGGGGACTTTCCGTCAGGGAGCAGATGCTGAGCGGAATGGATGGAATGCGGCGTCGCTATGGCGCCGCGAAGTTCATCGCGTATTTCCAGGCGTTCACGAATACCTATGGGCCCACGGATCACCTGAAGCAGCTCTACACCGAGGCCACAGACCTACCCGACGTGGTCGGCCTCTCAATCGGCACACGGCCGGACTGCGTCCCCGACGAGGTGCTGGACCTGATCGCTTCGTTCGTCACCCGATTCGACACGTGGATAGAGTACGGTCTCCAATCCGCCCACGACTCAACCCTCCGCGCGATCAACAGGGGGCACACCGTGGCGCAGTTCTCAGATGCCGTGAGCAGGACCGCGGCGAGGGGCATAAAAGTGTGTGCCCACATCATCCTCGGCCTTCCAGGGGAGACGGGCGGGATGATGAACGAGACCGCACGATTCATAGCCCGCCTGCCCGTTGATGGCGTCAAAATCCACCTCCTCCACGTCCTGAAAGGGAGCCCGCTTGAAAAGCTTTACAGCGAGGATAAGATCGCACTCCTCCCACAGGAAGGGTATGTCGCGATCGTGTGTGATTTTCTCGAGCTGCTGCCGCCCACCGTGGTAATCCAGCGCCTCACCGGCGAGGCCCCGCGCGAAAATCTGGTTGCCCCCCTCTGGGCGCTTGACAAACACGCAGTGCTGCGCGCCATTACCAGTGAGCTTGAGAAACGGGATTCATGGCAGGGGAAAAACAGCGCCTCACCGGCGTAGCAGGTCAGCAACGAATCATCCCCGCCAGAGGCGGTATTTTCGCGAATCCCTCGCCGGGTGTGGCGATGGAGGGATACAGGGGATACACCTGAGGGGTTATTGACGTGAAATCCTGTCCAGGAACGGAATGTGCGATTTCAGTCCAGCCCATAGCGAGGGCACATAACGGTGTTTCTGTCCCCCGCCCTGTGACTGTTCATGGCTCATCCCCTCTGGCGCATGTGATCTCTCTCGACCCTTCATTATGCTCAGATAGACATCAATGAGTTCTCGCGTGGGCAGTGAGGTAGTGCCATGGTCTTCAGGCGCGCCGGTGCGGGTAGTCACCTTTTCTCGCAGAAAGTTTTCCAGGATATCAATCTGCCCTTCCCAGTCACTGTGTGCGGCAACGGTGTCCCTGCACCCGCTCGAAATCCGCTCGCGCAATCCCCTGTCCTCGATCAACCGGGAGAGCACGCTCCTGATCTGTTCTTCATTGTCGGGGTCCACGATGAATCCATTGTAACCGTCCACCATGTACTCACGGATGCCTTCCACATCACCCACAACGGGAATTCCGCCGCAGGCCATCATCTCCAGTGGCGGGTAGGCGAAACTCTCCACCCTGCTCAATTTGAGCAAGATGTCGCAGTTCGAGTAGATGTACCTCATTTTATCTATGGGGACTCTGGTAAATACCCTGTGCCCGAGGAAGCCGGTCCCCATCGCATGGGGGGCCTTCCCCTCGACCAGCCATACCGCGCACCCCGTTTGCCGGGCAATTTGCAAGGCTCGCTCCACCCCCTTGAACTCTATCCCCAACGGCCCCTCCACGAGGATTCTCACTCCCGGCGTGCCCTCATCCCTCACGCGCGCGTGCGATGGTGAGGAGATGGCCCTCCCTAGGGAAGTGACGATGCAAGGGTCGTTGCCGCATGAAGCGACCCTCAGTATGCTCCCCTCCCGCGACAATTTTCTGACGTGCCGGTTTTCCTTCCAGGACGCACTCGCCAACAGGTCGATCTCGGGGCCGCCGGCAACCGCGAGGCTGATGGAAAAGAATTCTACCGTGTTATCCGCAACTGATCCCGGGTCTATTCTTATCCTCCTTATTCGCGGCAGGTCATCCATTGCGATGACCTTGTCAACCCAGTCCTCGGCTATTTCAAACATCAGGCTCTGCTCCTCGGAAAAGCCATCGCCAGTATCCCAGAAAAGCTGCGCCTCCGTGGGGGAGGCCGACCTCACCCTGAGACTGAGGAACGCCTGGCACCCCCACCCCGCTGGCAGCTGCCGGGATGCAGGATCAACGGGGCGGAAGAGGTCCGTGTTGAGCTGGTTTTGGACACGGCACACGTCTCTATGGTACTGGCACTTCAAGAATTCGGCGAGCCACCGGCTCACGGTAATCACGTGATAGTTGAATGTGTAACTCAGTGCAGAGAAGAAAGATTCCACCTTCTGCCCGGGGCTATAGAAACGAGACTCGACGGATTGGATAAGGTAGAACTTGGCTTTTGCGGGCAGGGGGGCGATGAGGTATGCGGTCTCCCACCACGTCGCGATGAGCGCATCAACATTGGCAGGGATGTCCCGGAGCGTGATGAGGGGGATGGCGCCGTGAGGGAACCATGAGAGGGGGGGCGCCGCATCGTGCGGGACCGCGAACATGACATCGTGTCCGCGCTTCCTCAATCGCATGGCGTGTTCCCACGCGACGTACGTCCCCCCGCTAATCTCAACTGAGGGGAGGACATAGACGATCGTCAATGGGTTTGCTCTCATTTTTTCTTGCACCACAAAGGCGCCACCGGCTGCACGCTCATCGGGATATACCTGCTGCCACCAAATACCAGATGCTCTTTGCCATTAACCGTGTAGCGCGCGTTGCCATGGATCGAGGCTGCCAGGTTGATCGCGTTGAGCACCACCCTTCCATTGTAGTGGAAGATATTATAATGGTCGAGGTTGTCGAATACCCACAGGTCTTTATCCATAATCTTCCTCGTGCGCCGGAGCCTGACCCTCTCCCGGACGATGTGAGGTGCTAGAAGCATCAGGCTTTTAATCACCCTTCTCAGGAGTTTCCTCACCGCTCTATCACCCTGGAGCCTTGCCCTCGTCGCCCACGGGCCCCAGAACTCCTTCCGAAAATATCTTACCGCGGCGGGGATATGTTTCAGCTCGTAATTCTTCAGTATGACGATCAGATAATTCCTCAAGAAATAGTACAGGGTGAAGAATATATCCGTCTCCTCCCGTGAGGAGGTGCGATATTTATGATAGACTATACTCCTTGGTTCGGAGAACAGCTTATACCCGGCAAGATTCGCCCGGTAGCACACGTCGAAGTCCTCGCCATAGGTGACAAACGCCTCGTCGAACAAACCGAGCTTCTCGAATAACGCCTTCCGCATGAACACACCCGCGAAAATCCCGCCGAAGACCTGTTCCCTCTTTTCAACGCGGCGCAGATCCAGCAATCCCACGGAATTATCCCGCCACAGGTGGAGACAATGCCACTGAGTTTTCGTGCAGTTGATAATCATGGGGTTCTGATAAAAAAGCATTTTGGGGAAGATGGCAAACGTATCCTCGGGCGCCTCCGCGAAGCAGTTGACCGCGTGTTCCAGGCAGCGGTTGTCCAACACCGTGTCGTTGTTCAGCAGGAGAAGTATCTCTCCGTTCGCCGCGCGTATCCCCAGGTTGTTCCCCCTGCAGAATCCGACATTCCCTTCCTGCCGCAGCACCCTGACATCCTTGAACGAGTCCAAAAGGCCGAGAGAGTTGTCTGTAGACCCGTTATCCAAAACGATTATTTCATAATGCCTGTAGCTCTGCGCGCGGATGGATTCTAGGAGTTCCCCGAGGTGCTGCTCGCCGTTCCAGTTCACGATGACGATGGATATGAGCGGGTTATGGCGGGGATGCAGGTACTCCTCTCCTGCCGTGGAAAAATACTTCATACCCTGATCGCCGAAAAATAAATTTTCGACAGCTGCAGCGCCAGCCCGGACCGCCTCCACACCAACGCCGAATCGTGAAGCGAGGGCTTCGGCGTCCAACCGAGAGTGGGCCCCTCGCAACAGATCCAGGAACAGGTCGTCAACCCAGAAGAGGTCCCCGCGCGATGATTCTACAAGCACGTGCCGGATGCCGCATATGGAGGCTGTTTCCGCGCGCAAAGTAAAGACCGCGATTTTATTTTTGCCCCCGCTGTCCATAGGGATCTAAACCCCGCTTGCCACATATGCGACGATCGCAAAAACCAAGGCCATGGGGATAATGCAGCGCACCGGGTGCGACCGCATCTCCCGGAACAGATGCAGCATCATTGCGGATGCAAGCACCGCATTGACCAGATAGACAGGATAGCCGTACCGTTGGTTGACCAGGAAGGGGATCGTACCCACAATCACAAAAAGCGCGATGCCGAAAAGAAATAGGGCCCTGTCGTCGCGCGCAAAGTGGATTCCCCCCAGGGTGCCGTACGCCAGAACCGTGGCCGAGAGAGCTACATTTAACAATATGATGAGTGTTTTCTTCACGCCGGGGTGGTTCGCCCTGTGCCATTCACTGAACGACTTATGGGGGAAGAACCATGCGAGGTTGCTCCCCACCGTCAACCGGCCGATTTTCTTGATGTTCCAGAAAATGTATCCGCCGGGGTGCTCCTTGATATTCTGAAACGCCACGCGGGTAAAATCCCTCCCCTGCGCCCGGAGTTCGTGATCGCCGTACGGCAATCCACGGTACGGAGGCTCATCGCCCTCGGTGTCGGGGCGTGAGCCGAGCCAGAACCCGACACCGCTGTATTCCTTCGAGAAAAGGGAGCACTCTCCGAAGCACACCCTGTTCTTCAGAGGCACGGGGATAACCAGCGCGATGGCGATGATACAAGCGGGAAGCAATCGCCGCGTGTAATGGAAACCCGCGCATCGGCAGACAATGATTCTACCCGCATCAACCAGAATGCAGGCGAGGATGATGGCGACCGGCAGCGCGGCGAGGATCGGCCGGGTCAATCCCCCGGTGCCGAGGAAGATCCCCGCGCAGATGGATTGCCGGAGGTATCCTGCCCCCGGCCGCGGGTCCATAAGCTCCACGAGGAAATACAGCGCCGCGATGAAGGCAAAAAAGTAGAGCGGCTCGGTCAATATCGTCGGCGACAGCACTATAAGGCCGTCACACACAGTGCAGAGCAGCGCCGCGCAGACCCCGGCCGCACGCCCGAATATCTTTTTGCCGATGGCATATACAAGGAGCAGTGTGACGGTGCTCAGCAGGATATTGCACAGTCGCATTCGAAATATGCGCCTGCCGCATAGCTCGTAGAGGCCCGCCAGGTAAAGCGGATTGCCCGGGAGGAGGTTGAAGGAGAGCGGGCTCACAAGATAAGCCTTCACCCCGTGAGATTGAATCGCCTGCACATGGTTGAAATAGGTACCCTCATCGGGCCAGCGGCATCTGAGATGCTCGATATCATTCGGGAGGTACGATGAATGGAGGAGATACTGGATCCTGATCCAGATTGTAAGGATTGCTATAATGAGCGGGGGAAAACAGTCTCGGATAGAGTACATAGCGCTCAAGGCTACTACAGATGCCGCAAAGTGAAAATATAAAATTTAATCTACCCGCAATTCCCCGGTTTCGGGTGGGCAGCTTGAGTTATCCACTGTCGTAGAGCACCCTCAATGGTGCCATATTCCCCATAACTGATTCCTTAAATCTACCCCTCAGAAAATGCGACAATATCCTCTCTTTAGGAAGCCAGTTGAGAATTTCCATAGTATCCAGCCCTGCAATAATCAGCGGGAGCGCCTGTGGCCGGTATGATTACTTTACGTTATACTCTTCTCAATGTATTCCATTGGTAATCCAGTCGTACAGATCGAGAGAAAAAAGGCTGGCCGAAGTTCAGATCAATATATGCGAGGGATACCGATCGTATCAGCATAACAAGGGCAATCGTCGGGGGGACAATCTTCGTGAGGTGGTTTATAATCCTTCACGCCTGTTTACGAGATACTACCTCTCCCTGCTGGCCGCCGATGCGCACCATGCCCGATTGCACCACGGCGATCATCACACCCGGAATGAATATCAGTGACTGGGGGACAAGGAAATATCTCGACTCGGCCCATGGAACGGCCCAACCAAAATGAACCCCAAACCACAACGGCACAATCGCCCAGAAAAATCTCCGCAGAACAGCCGGCCACATACCAATGGAAAAGATGGCCAGGAACGGCAATATTCCCATGGTTCCGAACATCTGCACCCATGAAATTACCCGGAAGAAGTTCCATTTGATCGTGTCAAGGCCCGGCTTATGGCCGTAACAATCGAGCATCTCCTGAGGGGCGTAGGCATACCGCAGTCCCAATAGGATAAGCACGAATACAGCGATAGAGAGGAAACCCGTGACAAGATTCCTCCAGCGCATCTCGGCATCATGCGTCCGGCACACGGCAATCAACATGAAGGGTATGAGGAGGCCTGTTTCCCGATTGAAGGCCGCCAGTACGGAGATGGGGAGTATCCAGATATACTTCGCCATCAAAATAGTCAATCCCGCAGTCAAATAGAACAGTATGTCCGCGTAGGTGTTAAACTCAAAATCGCAGTCATAAAGGCTATATGTCATACCCCACGCAAGCATGGAAAGCCCCACAATGATGGCATACAGGTTAAGTCCGAGTCGCCTGTAGTAGGCCGCCGCAACCAAAAAAATAAGGATGTTCTGGATAATGCGAAAAGAGATAAACGCTGTTGCCAGGGGATGAGGGAATTTAAGTGTATGCGTGATAAAGGAAAATATTTCTACAAGATACGTCGTCAGCACCCGATACTGCCAGGGGCTTCCTGCAACACCATGGATCATGGCAAGATGCCGTTTTAACTGGTTTCCCTGCTCGATATAGGCAAGCCCCATCGCGCGCGCTTGGATATACACGGTGAACCCGCTGAGAAGAACGGCGCATATAATCAGCAATACCACAGGCAATCTGCTATTGAACATAGCCCCCCTTCCAGTCCCCTGCATGTCTATTACAATCCAACCCCGTAAAAAACGGTTCGGAGACTGCGCACTGGCCTCCACGGAAGTTTCTACAATTTGCATATTATACATATTCTCGACTGTATTGAACACCAATAGTGATTTCGGCTATAATAAATCTATGCCGATATACGAGTACGCGTGCGACAGGTGCCGGAAGGTCTTCAACTTCCTCGTAAGGAACGTCTCTTCCCACAAAGCGCCGAAGTGCCCGCGGTGCGGGAAGGGAGGGATGAAGCGCAGGGTCTCGTCGTTCCGCATCGGTCGGAGCGACGATGCCCGCATGGAAAAGCTCGCGGACCCGTCATCCCTCGCCGGCCTCGATGAGAAGGACCCGCGATCTCTCGCGAGATGGATGAAGAAGATGGGGAGGGAGATCGGCGAGGAGATGCCAGAGGAGATGAACGACATGGCGGATCGCCTCGAGACGGGAGAGAGTCCCGAAGAGATTGAGCGTTCCATGGGGGAGGGCGGCTACACAAAGGACGATTCCGGTGAGCTCTACGAGGCGTAAGCGACGGGGCCTTCCCTTTCTAATCTCATTTGTTGGGCCGTCGGGCGCGGGTAAAACCACCATCATAGTAAAGCTCATCCGGGAGCTTGAGAAGCGGGGCTTCCGTGTCGGAGCCATCAAGCACAGCCGCGCCGGCTTCACGCTCGACCCTGCGGGGAAAGACAGCGCCAGGTTCAAAAAGGCCGGCGCCAGAACCGTCCTGCTCATATCCCCCGCATCACTCGGACTGATCTCCGACCATGGGGAAAAGCTTTCTCCCGCGCGGGCGGCGGCAATGTTTTTCAAGAACGCGGATATCGTCCTCGTCGAGGGGTGGAAGGAATCGTCCCTCCCCAAGGTCCTCGTATCAGATACACGCACGCCCCCGCACGGCATTAAAAATATTGTCGCCGAAATAGGAAAGAGGGGGACCGTTCATCACGTCCCCCTCTTCTCGCCTGCCGATATCGCCGCACTCGCGGACTTTATCACCTCTTTCAATCCTCTATCTTGACCTTGTATCTGCCGTAGTAGGGATAGGGCGGGTAGTATGCCGGAGGCGGGTAGGAAGGATTATAGGGATCGTAGTAGTAGGTGGGCGGGTAATAGTAGCCGGAGGGCGGTGGATAGTAGGGATAATAGTAGTGATAGGGGTAACGATACTCCTTCACCTTGCCGTAGGGCGTGTAATATTTGCTCTTGACCTTCACCCTGTCATCCGCCATGGCGACCGATGCGACCATCACCACCAGTGCGATGAGCAGCGCAACGCTCACAAGCCTCTTCATCTCGAACCTCCTCTCTTGAAACACCCTCTCATCACAACCTACACCTGGGTTTATAGCAAATCCGGTGCCAGCAATGCAATTCTCTCCATGACTTTCTTCCTAGTACTGCGTGGAGGCTATAATCTCCTCTCCATCAAAGTGATATGAGCCATCTCTCACCGCTGCGGACAATGGCTCACCCTCATCATGCTCAGAATATCATGCTCAGAATAATGGCGACGGCGTGCTCCATTTGATAGCATACACGCAGACAGCAGAGTCACTATGGAGCGAAACTGCAGCCCAATGTCCAACGTGTAATGTTTACAGATACAGAGCCCTCATAAGGCAGTGATCCATACCCTCTGCAAAGATCCTGCATGATCGGAGAGATTCTCCCGCGATGATTTCAAAACTTGGTGAAAAATACAAAATCCCCGCCGCGCTCATCGACGTGCTGAGAGACAGCGGGTATGGGTCGCTCTATCCCCCCCAGGAAGAGGCTCTCAGATCGGGCCTCCTCGAGGGGAAAAATCTCGTTCTTGCCATTCCCACCGCCGCAGGGAAAACGCTCGTCGCCGAAATCTGCATGGTGACGCGCATCCTCCGCGAGAACGCCCGCTGCATCTACGTGGTTCCGCTCCGGGCGCTCGCCTCAGAGAAGTACGAGGATTTCAAAAAGAGGTACGCGCCCCTGGGGATCTCCGTGGGACTGGCGACGGGCGAATACGACATGCCGGGAAGCAAGCTCGCCAGGCACCAGATCCTGATCGCCACCTCCGAGAAAGTCGATTCCCTCCTCCGACAGAAGACGCACTGGCTTTCCGAATCGCTCTCCGTGGCCGTGCTCGATGAGATCCACTACATACACGATGCCGAGCGCGGCCCCACCATCGAGATCATCGCCGCGCGGCTTCGCCAGGTCAACCCGGGACTCCAGATCCTCGCCCTCAGCGCGACCATACGCAACGGCGCCGAGATCGCGCGGTGGCTCGATGCGACGCTCATATCGAGCGAGTGGCGTCCCGTCCCGCTCATCGAGGGCGTCTACTCCGGGAATACAATCTTGTATTCCGATTTCACCACCCGATCGCTGGTCGCGGCGGGCGGGCACCCCGTGGAGGCGCTCGTCAACGACACCGTCGATGAGGGCGGACAGGCGCTGGTATTCGTCAGCTCCCGGCGCTCCACTCACGCCGTGGCTCGGTCTCTCGCGCCGCACGTGCGGCAGAGGCTCACGCCTCAGCAAAAAGCCCTCCTCGGCGATGTCGCCGAACGGGCGGCCGGGGCCCTCTCGGAGCAGACGCATCTCTGCACGGCCCTGGCGGAATCCATCCGCAGCGGCGTTGCCTTCCACCACGCCGGCCTCCACCATGAACAGCGCCGGCTGGTGGAGGACGCGTTTCGCGGAAATCTGATAAAGGTGATCTGCGCGACGCCGACGCTCGCCGCCGGCGTGAACCTCCCCGCCCGCCGGGTGGTGATCCGTGACTGGTGCCGCTACGAGATGGGGCGCGGCATGAAGGCGATCCCGGTGTTCGAGTATAAACAGTTCGCGGGGAGGGCGGGGCGCCCTGGGTACGATTCACAGGGAGAGGCGATACTCATCGCGAAGGAGGAGCGTGACCGAGAGATCCTGTTCGAGCGCTACGTCTCCGCCGACACCGAACCGCTTCGATCGCAGCTCGGCGCGGGCGGGGCGCTCTCCTCCCATCTCCTCGCGTCAATCGCCTCCGGATACACCGCCTCGCACGAGGAGATCATGGACTTTCTCTCACTCACCTTCTTCGCCCTGCAGGAAGAGGTGGGTGCGCTCTCCTGGAAGGTGGAACAGATCATCCAGTTTCTCCTCAACGAAGGTCTGATCTTCGCCCGCGGATCTGGCGATCCCGATTTTCGCCTCACCACCTCGACAATCCTTTCCCCCACCGCGTTCGGGACGATCGTGTCCCAGCTCTATCTCGATCCCCTCTCAGGCCTCACCATAAAAAGAGGGCTTCAGGCGCTCGGCGAGCGCGCTCCCTCCGAGCAATGCCTCCTGCACCTCGTCTGCTGCTGCCCCGACATGGGACTCCTCAGCATTGGCAAGGCCGACTACGAGAAGTTGATTAACGAGGCGTTCGCCGCGCGAAACAGATTCCTCATACAGTGCCCTGAAGATGCGGACGAGGCAGAGGAGCGCCGGTTCCTGCAAGCGATACACACGTCACACCTGATCGGCGCATGGATTGAAGAAAAAGAGGAGGAATTCATCTGCGAGAAGTTCAGGATCGGTCCTGGCGACATCAGGAGGCTGGTCGAAAGCGCCGACTGGCTCCTCTACTCGGCCGAGAGAATCGCCAGTCTGCTCGAGATCACGGGCGCTCATCCGGCGCTTAAAGAACTCAGGCGCCGCGTGCGCTATGGCATCAGGAGAGAGCTCCTCGAGCTCGTGAGCCTGAAGGGTATCGGCCGCGTGCGGGCGAGAAACCTGTTCCGCCACGGCTACAGGGCTCTGGATGAGATCCGAAAGGCGAGCGTCAAGGAACTGAGCGCCGTCCCCACCATCGGCCGCCAGATCGCGGAGAGCATCAAAAAACAAGTGAAATAGCTTCTCTGTTTCACCACGGAGGCACGGAGATCACGGAGAAGATTGTTATCGGTATTAACCGCGGATGAGGCGGATTGAGCGGATTGTTAAAGGAATAACCACTGAATGCACTGAGAACACTGAAAAATAGCTTATCTGTTTCACCACGGAGCACACGGAGGACACGGAGAAAAATAAATTTGGGATAAACCACGGATTAATTGTAACCACAGATGAACACGGATAGACACAGATAAACACGGATTGTCACTTCTTCTAGAAACCAAAAACGAGAAACTGTTGTTGCTGTTGTAAGGGCCTTCGTGTCCTCCGTGGCTCCGTGGTAAATAATCATCCCTCCATCTGCTTCTTCAGGTCGGCGATGCGCTCCATGATCTTCTCGCTGATCCGCCTGTACCCCTCTCTATTGCCGGGACAGTCCCTGAACTCCTCGTACGTGATCAGGGGCCCATAGGCGATCCTGATTTTCCGTGGTCGGGGGATCACTGCGCCCTTCGGGAGCGCCTGCCAGGCGCCCGAAATGTAGCAGGGGATCACATCCGCCTGCGCGTGGGATACAAACATACCAATTCCTTCTCTCCCGGGCCCGAGCGCGCCGTCGAGGCTCCGCGTGCCCTCGGGGAACATGAGCACAATCTCGCCGGTCTGGATCAGCTCGATAATCCTTCTGACCGCCGCAATGTCAGGGAAACCGCGCGTGATGGGGACGAAATGCTGGCAGGCCATGATGAAATCAACCAGCCTGTTCTTTACGAGGCTCGAACGCCCCAGGTACCAGATCTTCCGGTGCAGCCCCATGCCGCACAGGAAGGGGTCAAGGGCGCTCGCGTGGTTGACGGCCAGAATAGCCCCGCCGGTGCGGGGGACGTTCTCCAGGCCGTGCACTTCCCAACGGAAAGGAATTTTGAAAAGAACCCGGTATATCTTCCAAAAAACGGTATATGCCCGGTCGTAAAATGCCTGACTGAACTTCACCGCAACTTCTCCAGTGCGCGGAATACCTCGTCGAGATTCTTGACGTACCGCACATCGGTCTCCGCCTCAATCTCGGGGGGGATCCCGCTGTTGAGCCCCCTGAGGACAAAAACCGGAATTTTCTTCATCCACTTCGTCCATGCGATCTCGCAAATGGTGCCACAGCTTACGCCCACGCAGATCATCGCGTCCGCGAGTTCGGCAATGCGGGCGTGCTGCTCGAGCCAGGTGAGGTCCGTGTGGGTCTCATCACAGAGGCGGCTGTTCCGCTGCACCCGGCTCGTCGCCCCCTTCGCTGAAGAGCCCGAGGTGGGGATCAGACCGAGCAGCCTCCGGCCATGCGCCGCCCGGTAGGCCTCTGCGGCAATGACCGGCACGCCCTGGTCGGGGACCACGACGAGCTCGAGCCCCGCCGCCGCGAGGAGCCGCCCGGCCTCCGCGGCCTTTTCCCGTATGAGCGCCGCGCTGACGCCTGCAGCCCCGGCGACCCGTTCGATGTTGGATGGACCGATCACCGCAACTTTCATACTAGTCCCATTACTCAAAAAGTTATTACGGGGAGCATAAAATATTTGACATGTCATTGCGGGTGAAATACTCATAGATTGTTGGTATTCGTGTTGGTAAATATTGCATAACCCTTTGTTAGATAAATAATTGGGTATTTTATATACTTTCCTTTCTTAAACCGGTTTAAGAAAGGAGATTTATCATGTCAA
>JAPLCX010000122.1 GCA_026392035.1 Candidatus Auribacterota bacterium
TTCCGGCTCGCCGTCGCCGAGCCACCTTGCACAGAGATTGTACACTTGTTCTTTTCGCCTTTGTATGATTATCAGTTTTGCAGGGGTAACGGTAAATGATGTTCGCCACGGATTTTCACGGATAACCACACGGATGGCCGCAGATGAAGCTTCCTTTTCATCTGTGAATATCCGTCATAATCCGTCCCGCTTAGCGGGATCCGTGGCCCCCCTCTATAAGTGACCCCTTACCGCCATTTTGTTAAAAACATTGACTGAGGTGATAAAAAGAGTATAATTATAACAGTGCAGTGGCAGTCATGGGGCAGAACTAACCGCAAGGTGTTCAGCTTTGCACCTTGCGTTTTTTTATCTGTGCGCCGCTATTTCAGCACGCAGGGTGTGTGGCATGAGACCTATAAATAAAATTCGTAACGTGGCGATCATCGCCCATATCGATCATGGGAAAACCACGCTGATCGATGCCATTTTCCGCGCCACGGGTGTGTTCAGGGAGAACGCCCGTGTCGAAGAGCGGGTGATGGACAACTATGAGCTCGAACGTGAGCGCGGCATTACCATCCGCGCCAAGCACTGCGCCGTCGAGTGGAAAGGGTATTTGATTAATATCATTGACACCCCCGGCCACGCAGATTTTTCAGGGGAGGTTGAACGCGTGCTTTCAATGGTGGATGCCGTGCTGCTGGTGGTCGACGCCAACGAAGGCCCGATGCCGCAGACCCGCTATGTGCTCATGCGGGCGCTGCGCCTGGGGCTGAAAGCGATCGTAGTGATTAATAAAGTGGACCGGCAGCATGCGGATCCTCTGAGGGCACTCAACAGTACCTTCGATCTATTTGTCGAACTCGGAGCAACCGACGCTCAGGCTGATTTTTTCGCTGTGCACGGATCGGGGCTTCAGGGATGGTTCGTGCGCGATCTGGAGAAGGATGAACGGAAAGGGATGGAGGCGCTGTTTGACGCGGTGATCCGGCATGTCCCTCATCCAAAGGCTGATCGCAATGCGCCGTTCCTCATGCAGATCAGCACCCTGACCTGGAACGATTATTTCGGCCGGATAGGATGCGGCCGCGTACTCCAGGGGGTTCATCGGCTGGGTGAGGAACTGGTGCGGACCACCACCCGCCGGAAAGCTGCAGGCCCGCTCCATGCACACGATGCGGGACATTCTGACGCGTGGGAGGTGACCGGCGTATATCCGGTAACATCGACTCATTTGTTGATCACGAGAGGTTTGGAGCGACAGGAGGTGCAGGAGGTTTCGGCCGGTGACATTGTCTGGATCGCGGGGCCAGGGGATCTCACCATCGGCGACACACTCTCTTCGCCAGCGTTGGAGAATGCGTGCCTGCCGCCGCTTGAGATCGGCGAACCTACGGTATCCATGTTCCTCCTCGTGAACAACGGCCCGTTTGCCGGCGAAGAGGGATGCGCGGTGACCATGCGCCAGATCATGGAGCGCCTTGAACGAGAGCGCCGCGTAAATGTTTCACTGCGGGTAGAGGCATCGCATCGGCTTGACTGTGTGAAGATTTCCGGCAGGGGGGAGCTGCACCTCGCCATATTAATAGAGGAGATGCGGCGTGAGGGGATGGAATTGTGCCTCACCCGCCCCGAGGTAATCACCACCGTCGATGCGAACGGAAATATCCTCGAGCCGATGGAGCAGCTCATCATCGATATTCCTGGTGGATTCCAGGGTGTGGTGCTCGAGAAGGTGGCATGCCGCCGCGGCGAGCTTACCGGCCGTAATGATTCGGGACGCGGGCTGGTGCGTTTCGAATTCCGGATACCCACGCGCGGACTCATCGGCTATCGCGGCGGGTTCATGACGGATACGCGGGGCCTCGGGATTATGTCATCGAGGTTTATCGGGTACGGCCCGTGGTGCGGTGAAGTGGTTTCGCGGAGCCGTGGCTCGATGGTCAGCATGGATACAGGGCCCGCGACGTCGTACTCCCTGGAAAATTTGCAATCCCGCGGAGTCATGTTTGTTGCTCCGACGGAGCGGGTGTATGAAGGCATGATCGTCGGTGAGCACTCCCGGCCTGATGACCTTCCCTGCAATCCTGTAAAACGAAAAAGGCTCACCAATATACGTTCCTCGACCAAGGAGCTCGATGCGGGGCTCAAGGCCCCGCGCAGGCTTACGCTTGAGTCGGCAATTGAATGGATAGCCCGGGATGAACTTGTAGAAGTTACCTCGCGCTCGATCCGCGTCCGGAAGGCGATACTCGACGCGGAGAAGAGAAAAAGGGCAGGGCGGCAGACCGCAGCCGTGATCCAGCAGTAACATTCCGTTGAGCGGCCTCGTGTATGTGGATGGGATAGACAGGGAGACGCTGGTGGTGCAATAGAAATCCCAAACCCCAAATCCCAATAAAGGGGTCAGGGATGGCAAGCTTAATCATCAATAGGCGTACAGCTTGCCGTAGGGCCGGTGGCTGAGAGGAATGTATTTGCTGAAGCGCGATTTCAGTATGGTGTGCGATTTGGGGATGGCGAACGTTCTGCAAAAATCTGTAATTTTACTTTTGAGAAGCGCGCGATCGTCGTCAGTGAGCGGAACTTTTCGAATCTCCTTCCCGAGCTGCTCATCACGCAACTTCCCCCGGATGTAGATCGCTCCTCCATGGGCTCCGCTCCCCACTCCGAAGCCGGCGCCCGGATCCGGCCCACCGTCGAGTGCCAGTACCACGATGATGCCCCCCGCCATATATTCTCCGAGAAAATCCTTCACCGTCCCGCCAATAATAAGTGCAGGGACAAGCTCCTTAAATGCCTTCATGTGAATCCCCACACGGTAGCCGGCATCGCCTCGGATGAGGAGCTCGCCGCCCCGCATCCCGTACGCGAGCACGTCACCCGCATGCCCGTGAATAGAAATGCGCCCGCTATTCATCGTGTTGGCGATGGTATCCTGCCCGTTGCCAAACACCTCAATTCTCGGACCATCCATAAAAGCCCCGAGATCATTTCCAGGGATACCATGGATCTTCATATTAATGCCGCCCTTGACGCCTGCGCATATGTAGCGGTGGCCATTCACATGATCGAGCGTAATCTCCCTCACGCCCTTCCCGATAGCGCGATGGATTGCGTCATTGAGAAGGCGATAGTTCATCTCCGAAGCATCTATGTGAATCATTTACACCTCGAGAGGGGAGATATGCTTTGCGCGGTGCTGTCTGGGCACGTAGATGTAGCCGAAATTCTCTTTGAGAAGCTCCTCTTTGAAGGGGGTCACATCCACCGTATCCAACATGAGACCTGCGAAGATTCCCGCCCGCTCAATTTCTCCTAAAAATAAGGCTCCCCTGATCCGATTATTCTTCAAAATAATCTTCTTATACGCAGATGAGGTTCTCGAACGCAGCATCATTATTTCCATCTCCCCGTCATCTGTTGTTGTATCACCGAGCGCGATGAGAGGGAGGCCGAATACCTCCATGGAGTTCATTGGCATCCGGCCTTTGTACGCCATATTCCCACCTGCCATATTTGTTCCCGCGACAGTCCCCTGCTCGTAGGCGAGCGGCCAGATCGGAATGTTTTTCCGCCCTCCATGAAGGACCGCGGTCTCCGTCACATCACCGGCCGCATAAATGTTGTGTACCGATGTCTCCATGTGGGAGTTGACAAGAATCCCCATCTTTGTTTTTATGGGCGTACCGCGACAGAGCCCAAGACGGGGCCGCACTCCAATGGCAACCACCACACTGCTGCAGGGGATTTCCTCCCCGCTTTTTAGCGCGGCGGCCACGACAGAAGCACCTTTCCGCCTGATCGCAACCACGCGATTGGAGAGCACGAGTTTGACACCGCTTCGCCTGATATGCGCCGCAACGATCTTCCCGGCCTCGGCATCGAGCATGGAGGGGACGGGTCGGTTATCCAGCTCGACCATCGTGACCTTTGCCCCGAGCGCTTTGAGCCCTTCGGAAGCCTTAATCCCAATGAAGCCGGAGCCAATCACGACCGCTCCCTGCCCCCTCTTGACGCGCTTTTTTAACTCGTTCGCATCTTTCAGATGAGCGAATGTGCAAACCTGCGGCCCGACAAGGCCCGGGATTGATGGCATCACAGGTTCCGCACCCACCGCGAGCAAAAGCTTCTCGTAGGGCATCCGCTCATTATTATCAGTGATGAGAAGTCGTTCGCGCGCCTTGAGTGCCGTAACATTTCTTCCCGCAAGCACCCGCACCTTCATCTTCTTATAAAATTCAGCGGGGCGGAGCCTCATGGTCTCTTCATCCACGCGCCCCTCAAGGTAATACGAGATGAGCGGCCTCGAGTACGCCTCGCGCATTTCCCGATCAATGACGAGGATCGCGCGTTCGCGATCGCGCTCGCGGATCGCCTCAATCGCGGCAATGCCTGCGATAGAATTCCCCACGATTACATAATGCGGTCTATTATTTTTATTTCTGCTCTTCATATACAAGTGCCTCATTCGGGCACGAGATGACGCATATCGGCACATCTCTATCAGGACAGAGGTCGCACTTGGTCGCGACCTTCCGCTCTTTCACATCTCGCACGATCACCCCGAAGGGGCAGACCATGATGCATGACCAGCAGCCCACGCAGCGATCCGCGTCATTCATCACCGCCCCCGTTTTCTTATCCCGATGCATGCTTCCGGTGATGCACGCACCGACGCAGGGAGCTTCCTCACAGTGCCTGCATGGCAGCGCAAACGAGAGCGGCCCCTTCTGCTCGACGATCAGCCTCGGAATGGCGCGAGGAAACTCTTCCTTGTATGCTTTGATTATCTTCTTTGACCTGGAATGCTCCACAAGGCAGTGAATTTCACACAGCCTGCACCCCATGCAATACTCTTCGCGCACGTATATTCTTTTCATGAGCGGGTATATCCTGTATCAGAATAAAGTAATGCCTCAATTATAGGATATGGGACAGGGTTTTTCGCCACTGATTATCACGGATGATTGACGGATATGCACGGATTGATTTTGGTATGTATCCGCGAGCATCCGTAATAATCCGCGTAGATCCGTGGCAAAATCTCATAGCTGACCCACTACAGAACGAAATATCCTCCGTGAGTGGTATGGGCAGCCGCAACGATGCGACGCACGCGCTCACAACGATTCGCCGGCGGGCTTGACACCCAGAATATCCAGCTCCTCTCTGGATAGCCCGATCCCCCTCAGGCGAAGCCGGTTGCCGCGAAGCGATTCTATCGCGTTGGCTCCCATCCCTCCGAGCATCTCCTTTATCTCCAGGCTCCACGCGCGAATGAGGTTCGTGAGATGCCGGACGGCAATCTCGGGATTGAGCCGCCTGACGAGGTAGGGATCCTGTGTTGCGATACCCCAGTTGCACTTCCCCGTATAGCAGCGCTGGCACATGTGGCACCCCATGGCGATCATGGCAGCAGTCGCGATATACACCGCGTCAGCACCGAGTGCGATCGCTTTGATCACGTCAGCGCTGTTGCGTATGCCTCCGCCGGCGATGATAGAGGCCTCATTGCGTATCCCCTCCCGCCTCAGCCTCTCGTCCACCGCTGCGAGCGCGAGGGCGATGGGAATCCCCACATTATCCCTGATTCTGGTGGGTGCGGCTCCAGTCCCGCCGCGGAGACCATCGATGGCAATAATATCCGCACCTGCGCGCACCATCCCGCTCGCAATCGCTGCAATGTTGTGGACCGCGGCAACCTTCACGATGATCGGTTTCCGGTAGCGCGTGGCCTCTTTGAGCGCCGCGACGAGCTGTGCAAGATCTTCTATGGAATAGATATCGTGGTGGGGCGCCGGAGAAAGGGCATCGGTCCCTTCCGGGATCATACGGGTTTCAGAAATAGCCTGATCGACCTTTTCTCCGGGCAGATGCCCACCGATGCCCGGCTTCGCTCCCTGTCCGATTTTAATTTCTATTGCCGCCCCTGATTCGAGGTAGTCCTTGTGGACCCCAAATCTCCCCGATGCAACCTGTACGACGGCATTCTTCCCGTAGCGGTAGAGGTCCTTGTGCAGGCCTCCTTCGCCGGTATTATAAAATGTCCCGCATTGCTGGGCGGTCCTGGCCAGTGCGAGGCACGCGTTATAGCTAATTGCGCCATAGGACATGGCGGAAAAGAGGATGGGGGTTTCAAGCTCAAGTTGTGGCATAAGTATCGTCTCGAGTGAAGCTGTTCCCCCCCTGTGCGAGAGCTTGACCTCCTGGGGTTTGCGCCCGAGAAAGGTTTTTAACTCCATCGGCTCTCGGAGCGGGTCAATTGATGGGTTTGTCACCTGGCTCGCGTCGAGGAGGAGGTGGTCCCAGTATATCTTATGGGGCATATCACTCCCCATGCCGGAAAGGAGGAGACCGCCCGTTTCTGCCTGTTTGTATATCTCCTCGATCGTCCGCGCCGTCCAGTAGGCATTCGTGCGATACTGGCGAGGGTGCTCGGTGACGACCAGCGCCTGCGTGGGGCAGAGGGACGCGCAGCGCTGGCATCCCACGCATCTCAAGCTCTCTGTGGTCACGCGGCCGTCCGCGGGATCGTATGTGTGCGACTCGAACGCGCACTGCCGGACGCATACCTCGCAATGAATGCACCGCTCTTCGTCGCGCGAGATGTGGAACTCGGGCTGTATAAATGATTTCATCTCTTTCCCATCGTAAATACCACCGGCTCTCCTGCCGCGGGGGCCCACACCCGCTCAGGGGCCTGACACACTGCGTTGATCGCGCACTCTTCGCTCGCGAGGAAACAGCGCGGCCCTTTCCGAGCTGCAACGAGCGGCCTGAGCTTGATACGGTCCGCGAGCCCGACCATTCCCCGGGGATGGGCGAGGATGAGCGCAGAGGGGCCGTTGATCATGGAACTCCCATACACGATTCTCAACGTTGTGTGGAAATCTCTCTCGCGAGTTGGCATCCGCTCAATCCGCTCCCAGAGGGGAGGAGCAAGTATCGTACAGGCGATCTCAAGCGGCAGGCCATGCCTCCGCAGAAGCAGGTCAAACATGTAGAGTATAGCCTCTGAGTCAGTCTGGAGCATGAGCCTGTATCCGAACTCCTCTAAATAGCGCTTGTTGGTGCCGTATGAAGAAATCTCGCCGTTGTGCACCAGAGACCACCCCAGGAGCCCGAACGGGTGCGCGCCTCCCCACCAGCCCGGTGTATTCGTGGGAAACCGTCCGTGCGCGATCCATAGGTGCGCGTGGTATTCTTCAATGCGGTAGAACTTCCCGATCTGCTCCGGATACCCCACACCCTTGAACACCCCCATGTTTTTTCCGGAGGAGACAACAAACGCACCCTTGATGAACTCGTTGACCTCCATCACCACCATCATCACAATGTCGTCGTCGCTTAGCTCGTAGTAGCGCTCGTGAGTCTCCGGATGGATTTGTAAAAAATACCTCCAGAGGATTGGACGTTTCACCACTTCCTTCACGGGTGCGGTGGGGATCTCCTCCTCCCCGATAATCTCAAAGCATTTTTTGAGGGTTGCCTCCGTCTGCTGCTTGGCCTCCTCGAAATCATACATGAGGTGGAAGCAGTAATCATCCTTGTGATGCGGATAGATCCCATATCCCGCAAAACCTCCGCCGAGACCGTTTGATCGATCATGCATCACGGCAATCAATCGGATAATGTCAGTTCCCGGTATCAATTTGCCGTGAACGTCCATAATGCCCGCGATTGAGCAACCCGAAGGGATGCGGGCGTCGGGGAGCTTGACGCTCTTTGAGGAAATCAAGGTTCTCATAGGTTGGTCTGGAATTATAGCAAAGATCGATCGTTATGATTCGGTTATCCGCATTACTGTGGGAAAATCCCGTGAATGTATGTGACAATACCGCCCCATTTCGACGAAGACGTCAGAGAGGGGATAGAGCCGGTGTTCAGGAACCAGAACCCGCTCAGGAAATCGGTGACGATGAGGGTTTCGCCCCGTATCTCCCACCCGCTGAACGCCTCGGGGAAGACGGTGATCTTCTACATCGCTGTGGTTGAAGCGGTCAAGGCACCACCCATCGCCGGGCTTTCGGATTTGAGTGAGCGCACGCCCTACGTCATCAAAATGGACAAGGAGACAATGACGGTGAAATAACAGATCAGCAGACGTTGCATGAACTTTTATAAAATTAAGGGAGGACTCGATCGAGTCCTCCCTTAATAGTCACTCAGACACTTCGGCCCAATCCGGGGCTTATTCCTTCTTGGATTTTTCGAACAGCGACTTTACTTTTTCCATGCCGCCCTTTGTCGGATAGATGGCTTCAAACTCATCTATCGTGACCATGCCGTCCTTGTCCACATCCCAGGTCGCGAAGCCCGTTTTCGACATACCAAGCTCGGGATATTCGACGGTATATGCCGCGAACTCTGCCTCTGATATCTTGCCGTCTGCGTTCTTGTCCATCTTTTTAAAATCGGGGATCTTTGAGGTGGCTTTCTCGATCTTGCCCGAGCGGCACTCGGCCTTCTCTTCGGCGCTGCCGATCGCACTCCATGCCGCGACGAGCACGCAGGCCACAATTAACGCCAGCACTCTATACCTGTCGCTCACTGCGAACCTCCTTTGATTAATGCCAGTACAGGCTCCTTTTCCCCCACGCCGCCACGGCGTGGGAGGCAGCAAGCCCGCTAGCTTTGTGTGCAGAATAGTATATTAAAAATGTTCTGTCAATATCAAAGAAAGTCCCGAAGTAATGGGTCACCCATCAAAGGCGCGGAGTCAATAGACATGATCTGGTCCCTCCCTCGCGCATGCGCGGGTTCAACTGCTTGCTCCGTTCACGCCAGCACTCGTGACTTGCCTGCTGCTCCATCCCGAGCCCGTTTCCTG